>NZ_MCYD01000059.1:0-28397 GCF_002876325.1 Vibrio sp. 10N.261.52.A1 | reverse complement strand
CAAAAAGATCTTTCTTGTTTTCAATATATTAGCCAAATCTTGATGTTTGTAACCTATTGTTTTCTATAAGTTTAGGTGCGTATGCGGGATTTGGTGAAAGATCGTTAACTTGTTGTTTTTTGATCTTAATCATTTATCGGTACTGTGTTTAACTTTGTGTAGGTGTCGGAAGTTTACGAGAGTTCTGAATTTTTTCCACATTGTCAAAATTGAGAACAAGGTCAAACATTGTTCTAAAATTATGTGCAACGAGTTGTCTTAAATATTGGACTGTTAGTAAGAGCTAGCCTGCCAAACATTGGCATATATAGGGCTAAGCATCTCTTGGTAGTCCTTTCTCAACAATACGTATCAGCCGGTGCTTTTTAGTTGCGACTTTGCTGTTACCTTTTTGAACCTCAATAATGCTCGGCAATTGCTGTAATTGTTTTTCTAAAGCCCACTCGATATGAACATCTAACATGTCGCTATTACCTCGGTGAGATTCTAACGTTTCAACAATACGTTGTTGGAATGGTGCATTACCCATAGCAACATAGATATTGCGTAACCATTGCGTATGGCCAATACGTCTAATCGCTGAGCCTTCCATTTTCTTTAAGAAGGTCGCTTCATCCCAGCTTGCGAGTAAAACGAGGTCGGCTTCTTTAAAATCTTCTCTACGGTGGAAGTCTTTTTGCTCAGTGATATCAGCGTGACGATTCCATGGGCAAACCAACTGGCAATCATCGCAACCATAGATTCGGTTCCCAATTGCTTCTCTGAACTCTTCTGGGATTACGCCATCGTATTCAATCGTTAAATATGAAATACATTTCCGAGCATCAACCACACCATCAGAAATAATGGCGCCGGTTGGGCAGGAGGTGATACATGCGGTGCATTTGCCACATTCGTCAACACTCGGCTCATCGACAGGAAGAGGGATGTTCACTAGTAGCTCCCCAAGGAAGAACCAAGAGCCCGCGTCTTTATCGAGTATGAGTGAGTGTTTGCCTGTCCAGCCTAGCCCTGCTTTTTGAGCGAGTGGTCTTTCTAAAATAGGCGCTGAATCGACGAAAGGACGAGAGTCTAAACCTTCGACCTCTTTTTCAATTTTTTGACCCAGCCTTTTCAATTGGTTACGGAACAATTTGTGATAATCGCGGCCTAAAGAATAACGGCTGATGTAACCTTGAGTGGTATCACTGAGGTTTGAGGCAAATTGAGCTTCTGGTGGTAGGTAGTTCATTCGGGCGCTGATCACTCGAATGGTTCCTGGGTGAAGTTCATTAGGACGTGCGCGCATCATGCCATGACGGGCCATCCAATCCATTTCGCCGTGATGACCTGCATCTAGCCATGCTTGAAGAGGGGCTTCATGTTCACTGAGATCAACATCGCAGATGCCAACTTTTTGAAAGCCTAGCTCTTTTCCCCAAATTTTAATTTTTTCAGCAAGATGGTCTAGATTCATGGCTTCATTCTTATAGAGATAAGGATAACTAAAATTCGGTTCGGCAAAAATGGGGGCGGATCTTAACGGATCTTAGTGGTGTTGACCAGAACAGACGTGTTTTGAACAGTATTTTTCATAGAACTTACACTTGAGTGCTTGTCTCCCAAAAGCATCACGGTTTACTATTCTTGTTCTTTTGATTTTTATATAGTCAACGATCGATTTTTAGAGAACGTATTCATGAGCACTAAACAATTTACTTTGAAAGATGAACAAGCAACGATTCAACTAGGAACGGAGCTTTCTAATCTTTGCTCACAGCAGACAACGATTTATCTGCATGGTGATCTTGGCGCAGGTAAAACGACGTTTAGTCGCGGCTTTGTAAAAGCACTTGGTCATCAAGGAAATGTAAAGAGCCCAACGTATACTCTAGTTGAACCTTATCAACTTGCAGATTGGCAGGTGTATCATTTTGATCTTTACCGCCTAGCCGATCCTGAAGAACTCGAGTTTATGGGGATTCGTGATTACTTTACGCCTGACGCGATCTGTTTGGTTGAATGGCCAGAGAAAGGCCAAGGACTGCTACCAGAAGCGGACATGGATATTGATATTCGTTACCAAGACGATCACCGTATTGTTTCTTTAACCGCTAATAGTGAATACGGACAGCGCTTACTTAGTCAGTTGGAGTTATGTTGATTTCTAGACGCCTTTTTCCAACAGTAGCCATGATGGCTGCTGTTTTCTCCTTACTATTTTCATCACTGGTTTCTGCGAATTCACTAAAAGGTTTGAGGGTTTGGCCTTCACCTGAAGAAACGCGTGTAGTTATCGATCTTAAATCTGAGGTCGACTTTAGCTATTTCACACTGAGCAGCCCAAGCCGCTTGGTTGTCGATTTAAAAAATACCGAATTGGCCACTAAGTTACCGGTGATGGTGAAAGACAGCCCAGTACTTTCTAAAGTTCGTAAAAGCTCTCCCCCACAGAAGGGAACCTATAGATTAGTTTTCGAATTGAAGAAATCTTCTAAAGCTGAGCTCTTTAAGTTGAGCCCAACACCGGGCGGCCAATATGGGCACCGCTTGGTTATCGATCTGCCTCATGGTGCGGCGAGCAAGAGCAAACCTGCTGCAAAACCAAGTAAGCCAACGGTAAGCAAAGACATCAATCAGGTTAAGCGTCAGAAAGATATTTTGATCGTGATTGATCCTGGCCATGGTGGTGAAGACCCAGGTTCGATTGGTCCAAGTCGTAAATATGAAAAAGATGCGACGCTAAGTATTTCAAAGAAGTTAGCTGCTCAATTGAATGCGGTTCCGGGCATCAAAACTCGAATGACTCGTAATGCTGACTACTTCGTAAACCTCAATCGACGTGTTGCTATCGCTCGTGAAAATGAAGCTCACCTGTTGATCTCGATTCACGCGGATGCGTTTACCACACCTCAACCTCGAGGCGGCTCGGTGTTTGTGCTGAACACTCGACGTGCGAATACAGAAATCTCCCGTTGGATTGAGAATAAAGAGAAACAATCAGAATTGTTGGGAGGCAGCGGCGCTGCTTTCACTAATAATATTGATGATAAGAACGTAAACCAAACCTTGTTGGACCTGCAGTTTAGCCACTCTCAGAAAGAGGGCTATAAACTGGCAACAGCGATTCTGTCTGAAATGGGTAAAGTCGCTAAGCTACACAACAGTAAGCCGATTAATACGAGCTTGGCAGTATTGCGCTCACCACAGATCCCATCGGTATTGGTAGAAACGGGCTTTATTTCAAACCCAACGGAAGAGAAGTTACTTTTCCAACGTTCGCACCAAGATAAGCTTGCACGTGCGGTAACTAAAGCTGTGGTGAAATACCTGAAAGCGAACCCGCCTGAAGGGATTATCTTGTCTAATGCGACATCATCAACAGGCAGTGTGAGTCAGCACAAGGTGTCTCGTGGTGAGTCGTTATCGGTGATTGCGAGTAAGTACGGCACATCGACACAAGCATTGATGAAGTACAACAATCTGAAGTCGAGTAGCCTAGCGATTGGCCAAGTGCTTAAGATTCCAGGCGGTGCTTCAAGCTCATCATCAAGCAGTGCGGTTAAAACTAAGACTATCACTCACACGGTTAAGTCTGGAGAGTACCTAGGTAAGATCGCTAGCCGTTATAAAGTGTCTGTGGCTGATATTAAACGTGAGAACCGTCTAAAATCAGAAACGGTGAGAGTGGGTCAGAAGTTACGTATTACGGTTGAGGTTAAAGATGTTCCTCTGCGCAAACATAAAGTCGCAAGAGGTGATTACTTAGGCAAGATCGCCGCGAAATACGGTGTGAGTGTGAACAGCATTCGCCAAGCGAATAAGCTCCGTTCTGATGAATTGGCGATTGGACAAGTGCTTATTATTCCTCATAAATAATCGAGTTTAACTAACATAGAAGTGCCTTATAAACATGGAAGGGCTTCTATGAATGGCAGTAAGGTAGCTATAAATATGACGATCAAAATACTGCCAGCTCGCTTAGCGAACCAAATCGCAGCGGGTGAAGTGGTAGAAAGGCCAGCCTCTGTTGTAAAAGAGCTGGTAGAGAACAGTTTGGATTCCGGCGCGACACGCATCGATATTGATATCGAGAAAGGTGGCGCCAAGATGATCCGTGTTCGTGATAACGGTAAGGGCATCGTAAAAGATGAGCTTGCTCTCGCACTAAGTCGTCACGCTACCTCTAAAATCCATACTCTTGATGACCTTGAGGCGATCGTCAGCCTAGGTTTCCGTGGTGAAGCGTTGGCGAGTATCAGCTCAGTAGCGCGCTTAACCATGACTTCACGTCCAGCCACTCAAGATCAAGCTTGGGCTGCGCACAGTGAAGGCCGAGACATGCAGGTAAAATTGCAGCCTGCTGCACACCCAATCGGCACCTCTGTTGAAGTGCTGGATCTGTTTTTCAATACCCCGGCACGCCGCAAATTCTTACGTACTGAAAAAACCGAATTCACTCATATTGATGAGCTGCTTAAGCGTATTGCATTAAGCCGCTTTGATGTGACGATCAACCTGCGTCATAACGGCAAGATGATTCGTCAGTACCGCGCTGCTAAGACAGAGGTCCAAGCCGAGAAACGCATTGCAGCGGTATGCGGTAATCCATTTGTTCGTCATATGCTTAAGATAGAACTTGAGCACCAAGGATTGAAACTTCACGGCTGGATTACTACGCCAGAGGGGGCAAGACAGCAAAGCGACTTACAATACTGTTATGTGAATGGCCGTATGATGCGTGACAAACTGATCAATCACGCGATTCGCCAAAGCTACGAAACCAGCTTGCGCCCAGACCAATTTGCAACTTACGTACTCTTCATTGAACTGGATCCGCATCAAGTCGATGTGAACGTTCACCCTGCTAAACATGAAGTGCGCTTTCATCAGGCTCGTCTGGTGCATGATTTTATTTATCAAGCACTGAGCGATGGCCTAGCACAAAGTAAGCAAATCGATGCGGCGCCTATTAATCAATCCGCTTTCCACCAATCAGAAGATCCTAGTTACCAGCAAGATAGTTCGGTGCCTGAAGGGGAAGAGACGACGAGTTTTAGTGCTCCAGAAAGCAATGTCCCAGCTCATTTGGAACACTCGCAGGTTTCTGAAAGAGTGCGACATGCGATTGAACAGACTCCAGCCTATCCGAGAAAGTCTGAATCTGAGCAAGCTTATGATCAGCCTCAGCACAGCGTTAATGATGGTGTTCAGCACTATGACTTAGCGTCTAACAGAGGTTCTTCAAGCAGTGGCTCTTCAAGTAATTTAGGTTCACTTGCTAACCGAAACTCGTCTGCTCGTGAAACCAGTTTTACCGGTTCACCTCGTCAAGAGTGGATAGAATCACGACCGGCTCCGAAGAAAGAGAAAGAGTCACATCAACACCACGCCGAACCTGCGCCTTCGAAGCGTGAGGTGAGCGCTTACAAAGAGTTATTGAAAACGCCAGATTTTGAGCGTCAAACCGTCGAGCCATCAGATGCTCAACAGCCGGTGACGCAAACAGCGCCAAGCGATACTGAACCGTCTCAACAGAAGCTACCTCAGGCGAAGCCAAGAACACCAGTCACTGAATTAGGTAAGGCGGTCTCGATTGTCGAGCGTCAGTACCTGATGATGGGCAACAAGAATGGTTGCGTATTGGTCTCCTTAGCTAAAGCGGAGTTACTGCGCGTTATTGGCCAGCTCGATACACGAAGCGGGGCATTGAAAAGCCAGCCATTACTGGTGCCTTTATCGCTTAAAATTGGCAATGAATTGGTTGAGGTAGCGAAGACATTAAACCAACCATTGTCTCGTCTGGGTATTGAACTTAAGGTTCGAAATAGCGAAGCCATTATGGTGATGGGGGTTCCTTCTCCATTAAGGCAGCAAAACTTACAAATTCTGATCCCAGATCTGTTATCGTACGCGGCTTCAATAAATGCCCAGAGTACAGTGAAGCAACCTGATGACATGTTGCCAGCTTTGGTTAACTGGATCGGGATTCAAACCGCACAAGTAAAAAGCGACTACACTTTATCTGAAGCGGTTCAATTAGTTGGGGAACTTGAACAACTTTGGCATGGTCTACTTCCATTAGATGATCCTGAGTTTGTTAATCCTATCGACTTTTCGGCGACTATTGCGGCATTTATGGCTTAGTTTATTGGTAAATTAAGCTTATTTACGGCTTAGGCTGTGTGTGATTTTATTTTTTACGATGGGACTTTTTTGAAAGCAAGCCTCTCGTGACAAAAGCCCTTTGCTATAAAGCGCTATAACTGAGAAACAAATACTAACTATCATGACTGAAAAATTACCTTTAGCGTTGTTTTTAATGGGCCCAACGGCATCAGGAAAAACAGATTTAGCTATCCGCTTACGTCAGAAATACCCAGTAGAGATCATCAGCGTCGATTCGGCACTTATCTACAAAGACATGGATATTGGCACCGCTAAACCGGATGCAGAAGAGCTTGCGCTCGCGCCTCACCGCTTGATTGATATTCTTGATCCAAGCGAAGCGTACTCTGCGGCAGATTTTCGTCGTGATGCACTAAAAGAGATGAACGAGATCGTTGCCCAAGGCAAGATCCCTCTTTTGGTGGGTGGCACTATGCTTTACTACAAAGCGTTGTTGGAAGGTTTATCGCCACTACCGGCTGCGGATCCTGAGATTCGTAAGCAGATTGAAGCGGAATCTATTGAGCAAGGTTGGCAAGCATTACATGATCAATTAAGAGAGATTGATCCCGTATCCGCTGAAAGAATACACCCAAATGATCCACAAAGGCTTTCAAGGGCATTGGAAGTTTATCGAATTTCGGGTAAAACATTAACAGAGCTAACTCAAACGAAAGGCGATAGCCTGCCATTTCGTGTAAAACAATTTGCAATAGCTCCCAAGGAAAGGAAGGAACTCCATCGCCGCATTGAGCTGCGTTTCGAGAAGATGATCGAAGCAGGATTTGAAGAAGAAATGAAGGCGCTGTACGCCAGAGAAGATCTTCACCCTGAATTGCCATCGATCCGATGCGTTGGTTATAGGCAGATGTGGGATTATTTAGACGGTAATTGTGATTTAGACGAAGCGGTTTTCCGTGGTGTCTGTGCAACCCGTCAGTTGGCCAAGCGACAGATCACCTGGTTGCGCAGTTGGGATGATTTAACTTGGTTGGATAGCGAAAACATTGATCAAGCGTTAGAAACTCTTTCAGATGCAATAGCATCTGATTAGTATTGCTGTGTATAATGTGATCGCTTTTGCGTGAATATACTCTGGAAAGGATCCGTTATTGAGGCTTTTTAAAATCACAGCCTTTCAATAACAACGGAGTTTTTTTATTCATTTAGCTCAGATGCAAAGGCCGCACCTTTTTGTGCACCACTAGCTAAATAATTACAACAAAATACAAAATAAGGAAAATAAAATGGCTAAGGGGCAATCGCTACAAGACCCATTCCTAAATGCACTCCGCCGTGAGCGCATTCCAGTCTCAATCTACCTTGTAAACGGCATTAAGCTGCAAGGCCAGATCGAGTCTTTCGATCAATTCGTGATCTTGCTGAAGAACACTGTAAACCAAATGGTTTATAAGCATGCGATTTCTACTGTGGTTCCTGCTCGTGCAGTAAGTCACCACAGCGGCGAGCAACGTGCTCCATCTGATCGTGCTGAGAAGACAGAAGATTAATCGTTCAATTAACACAGCAAATGCTGTGATAAGGAGTTGGTTGCTTGTTTGACCGTTATGAATCCGGTGAGCGAGCCGTACTTGTTCATATCAACTTCACGCATGAGGGAGAATGGGAAGACCTAAGCGAATGCGAAATGCTGGTCTCTTCTGCGGGGGTAGAAACGCTACAAGTGATTACTGGTAGCCGCCAATCCCCACTCCCTAAATACTATGTCGGAGAAGGTAAAGCCCTAGAAATCGCACAAGCTGTTCAGCTGACCGGTGCTGAAATTGTGATTTTTAACCACTCCCTCTCTCCTGCCCAAGAGCGAAACCTCGAGCAATTGTGTAAATGTCGTGTGATTGATCGCACGGGTTTGAT
Source organism: Vibrio sp. 10N.261.52.A1 (assembly GCF_002876325.1). Taxonomy (NCBI): domain Bacteria; kingdom Pseudomonadati; phylum Pseudomonadota; class Gammaproteobacteria; order Vibrionales; family Vibrionaceae; genus Vibrio; species Vibrio sp. 10N.261.52.A1. The sequence continues at coordinate 20,375 of NZ_MCYD01000059.1, read as the reverse complement.
CTTAGATATCTTTGCACAACGTGCGCGAACTCATGAAGGTAAGCTACAAGTTGAGCTCGCTCAGCTTCGTCATATCTCTACCCGATTGATTCGTGGTTGGACTCACCTTGAAAGGCAGAAAGGTGGTATTGGTCTTCGTGGTCCAGGTGAAACTCAACTGGAAACCGATCGACGTTTGTTGCGTGACCGTATAAAGGCAATATTACGTCGTTTAGCTAAGGTAGCTAAGCAACGTGAACAAGGGCGACGCGCTCGTAATCGAGCTGAGATCCCAACCGTTTCTTTAGTTGGTTATACCAACGCGGGGAAATCAACGCTTTTCAATCGAATCACTAGTGCCGGTGTTTATGCGGCAGACCAACTGTTTGCAACACTAGACCCAACACTACGTAAGATTGATTTGCCAGATGTCGGGCCTGCGATTCTCGCAGATACCGTAGGTTTTATCCGTCATCTACCACACGACTTGGTCGCTGCGTTCAAGGCTACGTTACAAGAGACGCAGGAAGCTGACATTTTGTTACATGTTGTTGATGCCAGTGATGACCGCTTTCGTGAGAACATTCAGGCTGTTCATGATGTATTAGAAGAAATCGATGCTCATGAAGTGCCAACCCTTGTAGTCATGAACAAGATTGACTGCATGGAAGACCAAAAACCTCGCATTGATAGAGACGAAGAGGGCGCGCCACGCGCTGTTTGGGTTTCTGCAATGGAAGGCGAAGGTATCGAACTGCTGTTTGAAGCTTTAACTGAGCGTTTAGCGAGTCAAATGGTTCAATACCGACTGTGTATTCCGCATCAACATCAAGGCCGAATTCGTAGTTTATTTTTCCAGCTGAAATGTATTCAACAGGAAGAGTATGATGAAAATGGTAACTTGTTGATAGATATCCGAATGCAACAGATAGATTGGTCTAAACTTGAAAAAAGAGAAGGGGCGCTCTTGGGTGACTTTATCGTTACCTCAGAGACTGCTACAGTATAACGTCATATCAAATGATGGAGCTTTCTAATGGCGTGGAATGAGCCTGGAAATAACAACGGCGATAACGGCCGCGATAATGACCCTTGGGGTAATAAAAATAATCGCGGTGGCCGAGATCAAGGACCGCCAGACCTAGACGAAGTGTTTAACAAGCTGAGTCAAAAGTTGGGTGGCAAGTTTGGTAAAAAAGGTGGGAACGGAAACGGACCATCTATTGGTGGTGGCGGTGCAATTGGCTTTGGTGTTATTGCCGTTATTGCTATTGCTATCTGGTTCTTCGCAGGTTTCTACACCGTTGGCGAAGCAGAGAGAGCAGTTGTACTTCGATTAGGTCAGTTTGATCGTATTGAAGAACCTGGTCTTAACTGGCATCCACGTTTCATCGATCAAATCAGCGATAGACAGCTAGTCAATGTTCAAGCGATTCGCTCACTGCGTGCATCAGGCACAATGCTAACCAAAGATGAAAATGTAGTGAATGTATCAATGGATGTTCAGTATCGCGTAACTGATCCATACAAGTATCTGTACCGAGTGACGGATGCGGACGATAGCTTACACCAAGCGACAGACTCTGCTTTGAGAGCAGTAATTGGTGATTCTCTGATGGATGCGATTCTAACCAGCGGTCGTCAGCAGATTCGCCAAAGCACGCAAGAAACGTTGAACCAAATTATTGATAGCTATGATATGGGTATCACGTTGGTTGACGTTAACTTCCAGTCTGCACGTCCGCCTGAGCAAGTTAAAGATGCGTTTGACGATGCCATTGCTGCCCGTGAGGATGAAGAGCGTTTTATTCGTGAAGCTGAGGCTTACAAAAACGAAATCTTACCAAAAGCGACAGGTCGTGCTGAGCGTTTGAAGAAAGAAGCGCAAGGTTACAGAGAGCGTATTACTAATGAAGCAGAGGGTCAGGTAGCTCAGTTTGAAAAACTACTTCCTGAATACGCTGCAGCTCCTGAAGTGACACGTAATCGTCTGTATCTAGATACAATGGAAGAAGTATATAGCAATACGTCTAAGGTTCTTATTGATTCAGAATCAAGCGGCAACTTGCTGTACCTTCCGATTGACAAGTTAGCCGGTCAAGATAGCGACAGTTCTAAAGCTCGTAAATCGAGAACAGGTTCTGCTTATGATGAGATTCAACTAGAGTCTGACCGTAAAGACGTTGCACCAAAATCTAACTCTGAAACTCGTTCAACATCACGTCAAGGGAGATACTAAGAATGCGTAAGTTAATGATCCCTGTATTAGTGATTGCATTGGCTCTTATGTTGATGTCACTGTTTGTGATTCCAGAAGGTGAGCGTGGCATTGTTGTTCGTTTTGGTCGTGTTCTGAAAGACAATAACGAAATCACTCGCATCTATGAGCCGGGTTTGCATTTCAAAATGCCGATGTTCGATCGCGTGCAGCGACTAGACGCGCTAATTCAAACCATGGATGGCCGCTCTGATCGTTTCGTAACCTCTGAGAAAAAAGACGTAATCATTGATTCATACGTAAAATGGCGTATTGAAGACTTTGGTCGTTACTACCTGGCGACAGGTGGTGGTAATGCAATGCAAGCAGAGGCACTACTAGAGCGCAAGGTAACTGATGTTTTACGTTCTGAAATCGGTTCTCGTGAAATCAAGCAAATCATTTCTGGTCCTAGCGACAAGAGTAAAGAGCTTGCAGACGGCGTTGAAGATGAATTAGCGAATGAAGCTGCATTGAAAGCGTTAGAGATTGATGGCGAACGTGATCAAATCATGCAAGAGGTTTTGGATGATACTCGCAAGAGCGCACTAAAAGATTTGGGTGTAAGAGTTGTTGACTTCCGTATTAAGAAGATCAACTTACCTGATGAAATTAGTGAGTCTATTTACCGTCGTATGCGTGCAGAGCGTGAGTCCGTAGCTCGTAAATTCCGCTCTCAAGGTCGTGAGAAAGCAGAAGTTATCCGAGCTCAAGCTGAGCTTGAGGTGGCAACCATTCTTGCTGAGGCAGATAAAACGGCTCGTGTGACTCGTGGTGAGGCGGACGCAACGGCAGCTAAGATATATGCGGATGCGTACAATCAAGACCCTGAGTTTTTCAGTTTGCTACGCTCTCTCAAAGCCTACAAGAAATCGTTCAGCTCTAAGAGTGATATTCTAGTATTGGATCCAAAGAGTGAATTCTTCCAGTACATGAATCAAGCAAGCGGCGCTCCAGTGAAATAAGCTGAGCAGTTATCGAAGCAGCAAATGCTGACCTTCAATAACAAGACACGCTAATACTTAAAAGGCTCCCATTGTGGGAGCCTTTTTGCTTTTTGGGATTCTGCATTTCATCTTGTCTTGAGATGTTATGAGAGAGTGGTTGCTCGAACTATCTTTCAGCTAGCAATACTAAGGAATTATACAGAGAAGTTATTCTGAGATGTGATGACGTGAATTAGTGGTGTGTCATAAAGGCGATCACGGCGCCAGCGACAACAAGGCAGCCACCAATGCGGCGCAATTGAGTATCGGGCTGCTCGCTTAGCTGAGCGACCATATTTCTCCAGCCATTTGGTGCGATTAATGGGCCAAGCCCTTCAACGATGAGAACAAGCCCAATTGCGAGCCAAATTGAATCAGACATGATGCAGCCTTATATCTATAAAAATATAATGATATCAGCATCTTTAGCGATCTGCCCTTCGTAATCGCTGTTTTATTTTTGTACAGCGTTAACGTTTATGAACAAAAAGTGACTGCAAGAAGTGTGATTCAGTGCTAGAATCCATTTTTAATTAGCAACAGAAATTGGAAAGATGGGAAATAACGTAGTCGTTCTAGGCACCCAATGGGGTGATGAAGGTAAAGGTAAAATCGTTGACCTTTTAACTGAAGATGCAAAATACGTGGTTCGCTACCAAGGCGGTCACAATGCAGGTCACACACTTGTAATTGACGGTGAAAAAACCGTTCTTCACTTAATTCCATCAGGCATCCTGCGCGATAACGTTAAATGTGTTATCGGTAACGGTGTTGTACTTTCGCCTGAAGCACTTCTTAAAGAAATGAAGCCTCTTGAAGAGCGCGGTATCCCAGTTCGCGAGCGTCTTTTCGTTTCTGAAGCTTGTCCTCTAATTCTTCCTTACCACATTGCTATCGACAACGCGCGTGAAATCGCTCGTGGTGCGAAAGCTATTGGTACAACTGGTCGTGGTATCGGTCCAGCTTACGAAGATAAAGTTGCTCGTCGCGGTCTACGCGTTGGTGACCTTTTCGATAAAGAAATGTTCGCTGAAAAACTTAAAGAAGTAATGGAATTCCATAACTTCCAACTAGAGCACTTCTACAAAGCTGAAACAGTAAGCTACGAAGATGTACTTGAGCAGTGCATGGGTTACGCAGATCTACTAACTTCAATGGTTATGGACGTAACTGACGAACTAGACGCAGCACGTAAGCGCGGCGACAAGATCATGTTCGAAGGTGCTCAAGGTACTCTACTAGATATCGACCACGGTACTTACCCATACGTAACGTCTTCTAACACGACTGCTGGTGGTGTTGCTGCAGGTTCTGGTTTTGGTCCTCGTCACATCGGTTACATCCTTGGTATTACTAAAGCTTACTGTACTCGTGTAGGTTCAGGTCCATTCCCAACTGAGCTATACGATGGTCTAGACAAGCAAGACCCAGTTGGTAAGCACCTAGGTGATGTTGGCCATGAGTTTGGCGCAACGACTGGTCGTCTACGCCGTACTGGTTGGTTCGATGCTGTTGCTATGCGTCGTGCAATCCAAATCAACTCTCTAACTGGTATGTGTCTGACTAAACTAGACGTTCTAGACGGCCTAGAAGAAATCAAGATCTGTACTGGCTACAAGATGGCTGACGGTTCTATCCTAGAAGTTTCTCCAATGGCTGCTGAATCTTTCGAAGAAGCAACGCCAATCTACGAAACAATGCCAGGTTGGTCTGAAACAACATTTGGTGCTAAGTCAATCGATGCGCTTCCACAAGCTGCTCTTGATTACATCAAACGTATCGAAGACCTAACAGGTGTGCCAATTGATATCGTATCAACTGGTCCAGACCGTAACGAAACTATCATCAAGGTTCACCCATACAGCGCATAATGCCTGATTGAGTGATTACCACTGCACCTTTAGTGCTTTGATAATTAAATCGTTTTCTAAAAGCCGACTTCCTTAAGTCGGCTTTTTTATACTTGTAATTTGAGGGACGATACCAATCACAGTAAGTAAGTGATCAAAAATAGCGCCGGAAAAATGCTTGAGAACAAGGCAGAATTTTTCGATAAGTAGTTATTCTACAATCAAAAATTCTAACGAAGTTATCGAGTATTTTAACAAGCTAGAGTGAGCAGTTATTTACTACGATTGGTATATAGCTTTCTGTGATGATTTTTTGAACGCCATCTGGCAAAATATTGCCCATCAGCGGCAAGTTTTGTCTAAAGCGATACGCTGAGTTGCCGATACAGATATCATAGTGAGTGAAATGTAATTGAGTTTGGGTTGCCCAAAGGCTTGATGCGTTTTTAAAACCAATAATAGAGTGCAGGTATGAAGCTACGAATTGTGGCAGCTTCATTGATAATGGCGCTGAGCTCACCCTTGAGTCATGCAAATTTGGCTGATGTCGGGGAGCCTGTTCCAATATATACAGAAGCTGAACTGATTAATTTAATCGAGAATAATCAACACCTAGAGCGAGTGAAAGCTGATAAGTGCCAGTTAGTTGAAGATATCGTTGCTCGTGCAACGCGTATTAGCTTGCCTTCTTATGAGTTTTTATACGGCGATATGCTAGCGTGGGGTGTATGCGTTCCTCAAGATGTAGAGCTTGGCCTTTACTACATGGAAAACGCGGCACACCAAGGTTTACCTGCAGCACTAGAGCAATTGGGTCGTTATTATTCCCGTGGAACTTTGGTTCAACAAGACCAAGAGCGAGCGATCCCATACCTGCGTGAAGCGGCCTCTCTGGGGAACCTGAGTGCCAGTATTCATCTCGCAGAGCTGTTGTTACGTGACTATGGCAGCCCATTAGATTACGAAGATGCTTACCGCTGGTTATACAACTCAGTCACTGCAGACCAAAGACAACACAAGCGCATTACTGTATTGCGAAGTGGTCTGGAAAAGAGAATGCCAGACAATATTATCGCGCGAGCAAAACGACGCGACGTATTCTGGTAATACCGAGCTAGAAACCTGTAATGATTCCTGCACTCATTGTTACAGGTTACAAGATATAAAAAGCCCCGCCTAATCAAATTAGTGCGGGGCTTTTTACGTTTAGATAGTCATGTTATTCGATAGCGAACTTATTGAACGACTTCACCAGATTCGATAACGGTTTCACGAACTACCTTGGTAAAGTCGAGCGCTTCCTGACGAATCTTATCTTCATCTACCGTTAGCATGTCGCGATCTTGCATTATGATCTTGCCATCGACTATCGTGTGACGAACATTGCTAGAGTTAGCTGAATACACCAGTGCTGAATACGGGTTGTAAACAGGAACCATATTTGGAGCTTTAGTGTCGATCACTATGATGTCTGCGAGCTTACCTTCTTCAAGGGAGCCGATCTTATCTTCCATGTGTAGTGCTTTTGCTGCGCCCATTGTTGCCATGTCGATCACTTTGATCGGCGGCATTGCTGCACGATCTTTATTGACTAGCTTATGAACTTTTGCAACTTGGTTGAATTCATCAATGGTGCTCAGAGTGTTGCCAGACATTGGGCCATCAGTACCTAAACCAATACGTACATTCTCGTCATACATCTGTAGTGCCGGTGATACGCCTTTCGCCGACTTGATGTTTGCACTCATGTTATGAGCGACACCCATATCCGACTTTTTAACAAGCTCAATGTCATGGTCATCAACTAGGATCATGTGTGCGCCAACTAGGTTTTTGTTGAGTGCTCCAATGCTATCCATGTATTGAACCGGCGATAAGCCTTCTGAACGCTCTGCGATCTTCTCTACTTCACGGTGCGATTCTGCAAGGTGGATCATCACTGGAACATCGAGCTCTAGTGATAACTTAGAAATCTTCTGCAGGATCTCAGTGGTGTTGGTGTAAGGCGCATGTGGTGCAAATGCCGGAGTGATACGTGGGTGATCTTTGTATTCTTCAATGAAGTTCAGCGCGTACTTGATACCTTCTTCGGCGTTAGCAGCATCGGCAACCGGGAACTTAATAACGGTTTCACCAAGGATGGCACGCATACCAATCTTATCGACGGTTTTTGCAACTTCATCCTCGAAGTAGTACATGTCGGCGTAAGTTGTCACACCGCCTTTGACCATTTCAACGTTACCTAGGTTAGCACCAATGCGCACCATATCGCGTGATACTAACTTCTTCTCAAGTGGGAAGATGTAGCGGTGTAGTCGATCTGGCACATCATCAGCCAGTGAACGGAAAACCGTCATTGATACGTGGGTGTGAGTATTGATTAGACCTGGCATTACGATGTCGCCATCGACATCTAGCACTTGCTCAGCTTTGTATTGCTTCTCTAGTGAAGCATCGCCAACCGCAATGATTTTGTTGTCTTTGACGACAACCGTTCCGCTCTCATAAACCGTTTTGTCTTGGTTCATGGTTAGAACCATCGCATCGGTAATCATTAGGTCAGCTTTTTCCATCGCAGAACTTGCGAATGGGAATAGCGCAAGGCTCGCCATTGCTGAAGCCAATAAGGTGCGTTTTAATTTCATATCAATACTCAGAACAGGAGTTGGTAAAAGTGTCTGGATAATAGTGCATTTCATTCATGAGGCAAACGTTTGTTTTATCGTTTGCGCGAAATTCTTATGGTCGTTTGTGATGATGATGTGATGTTTCACAAAATGAAGATATGTATCAATCTGAGGTTATTTTCGGGTTTTCTAAAGCATATCTGTAGCTTACCTCTAGCATCGGATATACTAGGGGTATATACCTTCCTTGCTTAAGCAGGCCCGCCTATGTCAAAAAACACACCGATGTCAGAAAACACGACAGCTACCACTAATGTTGACCCTTTTGCCGATCGAGAGTCGAAAAATTACGACAATCCAGTACCAAGCCGAGAGTTCATTTTATCGTTTCTAACGGAAGCGAATATCCCAATGAACCGCAATGATCTATTCGAAGCGCTTGGCCTTGCTGGAGAGGAGCAATATGAAGGGCTACGTCGTCGTTTACGTGCTATGGAGCGTGATGGACAACTGGTCTTCACTCGTCGCCAATGCTACGCGCTACCTGAAAAGTTAGAGCTAGTGAAAGGTTACGTGATAGGTCACAAAGACGGTCATGGTTGGGTTCGCCCTGATGGTAGCAAAGGCAAGGATGACGATATTCTACTGCCACACCATCAGATGAAAACCATCATGCACGGTGACTACGTATTGGCTCAGCCAACGGACAACAGCAAGCGTGGCCGTCGTGAAGGTCGTTTAGTTCGCGTACTTGAAGAACGTACCACGCCAATTGTTGGCCGTTTCTTCTTAGAGTATGGCCACTCTTATGTGGTTGCTGATGACTCACGTATCAGTCATGACATCCTTATCCCAACCGAGCATAAAGGCGGAGCTCGAATGGGTAATGTGGTTGTGATTGAAATTACTGACCGTGGCGGTCGCTCTCGTAACATGATGGGTAAGGTAACTGAAGTGCTTGGTGAGAACATGGCTCCGGGCATGGAAACCAAGATTGCTATTCATACCCACCAGATCCCAAATGAGTGGCCTGAAGCTGTCGATAAGCAAATTGCTAACTTGGGTGAGCATGTCCCTGAAGAAGCGAAAGAAGGGCGTGTTGACCTGCGTAAATTGCCATTGGTAACTATCGATGGTGAAGATGCACGTGACTTCGATGATGCGGTTTATTGTGAAGCGAAGAAAGGTGGAGGTTGGCGCCTATGGGTAGCGATTGCTGATGTAAGCTACTATGTTCGCCCTGATACTGCGCTAGACAAAGAAGCGATCAACCGTGGTAACTCGGTATACTTCCCGTCACAAGTAGTCCCAATGCTGCCAGAAGTACTTTCTAACGGCCTATGTTCGTTGAACCCACAAGTAGACCGTTTATGTATGGTGTGTGAGATGACTATCTCAGACAAAGGCAAACTGTCGGGCTACAAGCACTACGAAGCAGTGATGAACTCTCATGCTCGTCTTACTTACAATAAAGTAGGCGCAATCCTAGATGGCAACGAAGAGCTTCGTGAGCGTTACGTACAAGAAGTGCCGCATCTCGAAGAGCTGCACAGAATGTACAAAGTACTGAAGCAGACTCGTGACGAGCGTGGCGCAATTGAGTTTGAAACGGTAGAGACTAAGTTCATCTTCAATGCGGATCGTAAGATTGACCGTATTGAACCCGTTGTTCGCAACGATGCACACAAAATCATCGAAGAGTGTATGATTCTAGCGAACATCGCGTCTGCATCTTTGGTGGAGAAAGCGAAAGAGCCATCGCTGTACCGTATTCACGAAACTCCAGGAGAAGAGCGCTTAGCAGGTTTTAAAGACTTCCTAAGTGAGCTTGGTTTATCGCTAGACGGCGGTTTGTCTCCGTCACCAACGGATTACGCAAAGCTAATGCAGCAAATTAACGAGCGTGAAGATCGCGAGTTAATTCAAACCATGCTGCTACGCTCGATGAAGCAAGCGGTATACAACGCTGATAACGTAGGTCACTTTGGTCTGGCGCTAAAACGCTACGCTCACTTTACTTCGCCGATCCGTCGTTACCCTGACTTGCTACTGCACCGTGCAATTAAGTACCTTATTGCGAAAGAAGAGGGGCGTAACAGCGAACGTTGGACACCAACCGGCGGTTACCACTACACTTTCGATGAAATGGACTTCTACGGCGAGCAGTGTTCAATGACTGAGCGTCGTGCCGATGACGCAACTCGTGAAGTGAACGATTGGCTGAAATGTGAATACATGCAAGACCACGTTGGTGAAGTGATGGACGGTGTGATTGCCAACGTTACCGGCTTTGGTTTCTTTGTTCGTCTAACGGAACTGCACATCGATGGTCTGGTACACATCTCGGCACTCGCGAACGATTACTACCAATTCGATGCGGTTGGTCAGCGCCTAGTGGGTGAAAGCTCTGGTAACATCTACCGCTTGGGTGACTCGGTTAAAGTGAAGGTTTCTGCGGTTAACCTAGAAACTCGCCAAATTGATTTTGATTTGGAAGACACAGCTCGTCAGCCTCGTGGCAAAGGTAAAACAGCCAAGAAGCGTGCTGCTGAAGCAATGAAAAAGGCGAAAAGTAAGAAACGCGCCGCAGTGAAGAGCAACAAACCAGGTGTCGCAGCTAAACCATTAGTTGAGCCAACTAAGCGACCTGACGGTAGTTCAGAAGCTTCTGAGAAAAAGAAAAAATCGCGTAATAAGACCGGTGCAGCAAAAGCTCGAGCGAAGAAAAAGCGCTCAGCAACTCGCAAGGCAAGGGCGGATAAGTCTTAGGACATTGCCAAGCGTTAACAACGAATGTAATGCGAGAGTATCGGGCGTGAAACGCATACTCTCGAAATAAACAACGCAGAGCTGAATGCATTGGAGTTAGTGCCGTTCATCTCTGAGCAATAAGAGTAATTTGAGACAATGAGTAACGAATTTATTTACGGTATTCACGCGGTGAAAGCCGTATTAGAAAAAGATCCAGCACGTTTCATTGAAGCGTATGTGCTGAAAGGTCGTCAAGACGAGCGCCTTTTGCCACTACTGAATCAGCTACAACAGTTTGGTGTATCCATTCAACAGATGGGCCGTAAGCCGCTGGATGACAAAGCACAAGGTGCAAACCACCAAGGCATTATCGCTAAGGTGAAGCCTGCTAAGCAGCTTAACGAAACTCACCTAGACGACATCCTAGCTCAACACGAGCAGCCATTGCTGTTGGTTCTCGATGGCGTAACAGACCCTCATAACCTAGGTGCTTGTCTGCGTAATGCGGATGCAGCTGGTGTTGCTGCTGTTATCGTGCCTAAAGACCGCTCTTCGCCGTTAACGGCAACGGTAAGTAAAGTAGCATGTGGTGCTGCTGAAACGGTTCCTCTAGTACGTGTAACCAACCTAGCTCGTACAATGCGTGCTCTGCAAGAACAAGGTGTATGGTTTGTCGGTACAGCAGGCGAAGCGACGCACGATATCTACCAAGCGAAGCTAACCGGTCCTCTAGCTGTAGTAATGGGTGCAGAAGGCGACGGTATGCGTCGTTTAACGCGTGAAACCTGTGATGACCTAATCAAGATCCCGATGGCAGGTAGTGTATCAAGCCTGAACGTGTCTGTGGCTTCTGGTATTTGTCTGTTTGAAGCGGTACGTCAGCGTCTAGCTCAGTAACCTTTAAAGGGATACCGGCTTAAGCGACTTAAGTCTATGAATTTATTCACGCTCACTACTTGCTGGTGAGCGTTTGTTTTTAGGCTGCTATGAAAGAACGAGTTGGTTTGTCAGATGGCTAGATGGCGAAAGAAAAACTGTTTCATTATTCGCCAAATACCACTTGCCAATACAGGGTTCTTTCTATAATATTTGCCGTCCTTAAAACTCGGTCATTTATCTTTAGTTCCTTGCTTCCTCTGGACGACCGAGCCATTCGTGGAAGCTAATAATCCGTAAGGAGCAACCAAATGCGTCATTACGAAATCGTATTCATGGTTCACCCTGATCAAAGCGAGCAAGTTGCTGGCATGATCGAGCGTTACACTGGTTCTATCACTGAAGCTGGCGGTACTATCCACCGTCTAGAAGACTGGGGTCGTCGTCAAATGGCTTACCCAATCAACAAGCTTCACAAAGCTCACTACGTTCTTATGAACGTTGAAGCTGGTCAAGAAGTGATTGACGAGCTAGAAACTGCTTTCCGTTTCAACGATGCAGTTCTACGTAACATGATCATGCGCACTAAAGGCGCTGTGACTGAGCAATCTATTATGCTTAAGCAAAAAGAAGAGCGTGCAGAGCGTGCTCCTCGTCGCGAAGAGCGTACAGAAGCTAAACCAGAAGCAGCTGCTGAGTAATTCTTTTTTGGCTTAATGCCTTAAAAAATTCTCAACTTGTTTTAAGTCTTTCACCACTTCCTAAGTTTTGAAAGGCTGCATTATTAAATTTAAGATCAGGAGATAGCCCATGGCTCGTTTCTTCCGTCGTCGTAAATTCTGCCGTTTCACTGCAGAAGGCGTACAAGAGATTGACTACAAAGACGTAGCAACTCTTAAAAACTACATCACTGAAGCTGGTAAAATCGTTCCTAGCCGTATCACTGGTACAAGCGCTAAGTACCAGCGTCAACTAGCTCGCGCTATCAAGCGTTCTCGTTACCTAGCTCTACTACCGTACACTGACAAGCATCAGTAATCGGTAATAGTTAATAATAGTTTAAGAGGACTAAGATAATGCAAGTTATTCTACTTGATAAGATCGGTAACCTAGGTGGCCTTGGCGACCAAGTAAACGTTAAATCTGGTTACGCTCGTAACTTCCTTATCCCACAGGGTAAAGCAGTTATGGCAACTAAAGACAACGTTGCTATGTTCGAAACTCGTCGTGCTGAACTAGAAGCTAAAGTTGCTGAGCAACTAGCTGCTGCTGAAGCTCGTGCAGAGAAAGTTAACGCTCTAGAAGGCGTTTCTATCGCTTCTAAAGCTGGTGACGAAGGTAAACTATTCGGTTCTATCGGTACTCGTGACATCGCTGACGCTATCACAGCGGCAGGTGTTGCAGTAGCTAAGAGCGAAGTACGCCTACCTGAAGGCGCTCTACGTAACATCGGCGAATTCGAAGTAAGCATCCAACTTCACTCTGAAGTTTTTGCTACTGCGAAAATCGCTATCGTTGCAGCTGAGTAATTTCAGTACCAAGACGAATTCTTTCTTTATGAAAGTTTTAAACACCAGCTTCGGCTGGTGTTTTTTTATGTCTGGAATATAGGAAAGGGTAAGGGAGGGTTACAGTAGGTAAAAAGCCTACTATGATCCAAAAGCTCTAAGGGCTGAACAAACAGCCATGGAAATTAGAATTGGAACAACAGGTTTATGGAGAGAACTGAGTCTTCTTTATCTAGCCCCTCGGGTACCTTGTCGTGGTACTGGCGAGAGTGTGCAATCTTCAGCGCGATATTGTCAGTAATATCGTTGATAGCTTCTAACTCAGTATCGAACTTCAAGTTACTGTGACCAGACACCAATGTTACATCGGCTTTTAGCTGCAAATTCTTCAACACCTGCCAAGACGTATTCACGTTGCCACGGAAAATTGCTTCTTCAACGATCTCTGGGAATATGATGTCATCATCGTCGATCTCATCGAGGTTTGGTTCTTGGTAACGGAAACCCGGGCCCACTTCGACTTCCAATACAAACTCTTCGGTATTCGAAAACTGGTAACCCAGACCACTCGAAACGGTGTAGTCCTTAAAGTAAGCACTGTAGCGTGAATCGACGCCTTTAAAACTGCCGTAGAGATAGGTTTTAGGACTTAACTTGTAGTCACTCTGAGCCGTGTAAGTCGATTGCCTTTTATCTTCTTCACCATCTTTATAGAGGTTGTAGTATTTCCATTCGCCACTGGTTCTGTGGCGGCCAGCTGTGTACTCACCGTTTAGGCGTGCGTTTAGAGAGCGTGAATCAGAATTACCAGTATGCGACTGGTATCCAAATTCGACTTCAGTTTTTAGTGGGCTTGGCAGTTCAGTGTCACTCGTATCACTTGGTGCGATATCCATATCTTTTTCTTCTGGTGCTGGTGCAACGACGATCGGCTCAGCAGTAGGTTTTGGTACTACTATCGAGTCGAGGATTGCATCAACATCGGTTTTAGCATCATCAGCTAAAGCCATCGGAGTGCTCAAGAGACCAGTGCATAGAATACCAGTGCTCAGAGCCAATAGTTTGGACACGCATACCTCAGTTATACAGTGAATGAATGGCGAGATCGTAATGCTACCCTTGGTTAATTCCGTCAGCAATAAGTAAATTCTTCCTGAAGAATAAAACAAACTCATAGGATCGGATTACAAATGAGTGTTCTTGGGTATAATGAACGATCATTATTAGTTATTGAGTGTAGTCATAGTGGATACCAAAAGTCAGAAATCAGCCAAAGATCAGGTGGACGCCATCAAGGTCCCGCCACATTCATTAGAAGCTGAGCAATCTGTTATTGGCGGTTTGTTATTAGATAACGAACGCTGGGATACGGTTGCTGAAAAGGTTGTGGCCAAAGACTTTTATAGTCGTCCTCACCGTCTGATCTTTGAAGCGGTAAAAGATATCCTTGAAGAAAGCTCTCCTCTGGATCTTATTACACTCTCTGAACACTTAGAGCTGCGTGAGCAACTTGAAGAAGTGGGTGGCTTTGCCTACCTTGCTGACCTAGCTAAGAACACGCCAAGTGCGGCTAACATTAACGCTTATGCGGATATCGTAGCTCAGCGTGCATTAGTTCGTAGCCTGATCGGTGTGGCGAATGAGATCGCTGATTCTGGTTACGATCCACAAGGTCGTACATCAGAAGACCTGCTCGACCTTGCTGAAAGTAAAGTATTCGCGATTGCGGAAGGTCGTGCAAGTGAAAACGAAGGCCCTCAAAACGTAGACAGCATTCTTGAGAAGACGCTAGAGCGTATCGAAATCCTGTATAAAACTCCACAAGATGGTGTGACAGGTGTCGATACTGGCTTTAATGACCTCAACAAGAAAACTGCTGGTCTACAAGGTTCTGATTTAATCATTGTGGCGGCACGTCCATCGATGGGTAAAACCACATTTGCGATGAACTTGTGTGAAAATGCGGCGATGAAACAAGACAAGCCAGTGCTTATCTTCTCTCTAGAGATGCCAGGCGAACAGCTGATGATGCGTATGCTTGCATCCCTGTCTCGAGTGGACCAAACCAAAATTCGTACCGGTCAACTGGATGACGAAGACTGGGCTCGTATCTCTTCGACCATGGGTATCCTCATGGACAAAAAGAACATGTACATTGATGACAGCTCTGGCCTAACGCCAACCGAAGTACGTTCTCGTGCGCGTCGTATTGCTCGTGAACATGACGGTCTGTCAATGATCATGATCGACTACCTTCAACTGATGCGTGTACCTTCACTGTCTGATAACCGTACCCTTGAGATCGCCGAGATTTCACGTTCCCTTAAAGCGCTAGCAAAAGAGTTGAACGTTCCAGTTGTGGCACTTTCTCAGCTTAACCGTTCCCTAGAGCAACGTGCCGATAAGCGCCCTGTTAACTCGGACTTGCGTGAATCGGGCTCGATTGAGCAAGATGCCGACTTAATCATGTTCATCTACCGTGACGAAGTGTATAACCCAGACAGCTCACTGAAGGGGATCGCTGAAATCATTATCGGTAAGCAACGTAACGGCCCGATCGGTTCGGTTCGTCTGACATTCCAAGGGCAACACTCCCGTTTCGATAACTATGCAGGTCCTGCATTTGATGACGAGTAATCGCTAATGACGTATATGAAAGCGGCGACCGCGAGCATTGATTTAAATGCGCTTGAGCACAACCTGAACCAAATTAAGTCGAAAGCCCCGCAGTGCAAAGTGATGTCTGTTGTCAAAGCCAATGGCTATGGTCACGGCTTACTGCACATTGCTAAGCACTCAAAAAGCTCAGATGC
This sequence comes from Vibrio sp. 10N.261.52.A1, assembly GCF_002876325.1. Taxonomy (NCBI): domain Bacteria; kingdom Pseudomonadati; phylum Pseudomonadota; class Gammaproteobacteria; order Vibrionales; family Vibrionaceae; genus Vibrio; species Vibrio sp. 10N.261.52.A1. The sequence goes on along the minus strand of NZ_MCYD01000059.1, from coordinate 4,728 downwards.
ATTCGGTGTGGCTCGTATTGAGGAAGCACTGCAGCTGCGTGCTGGTGGTATTGTTAAACCTATTTTGTTGCTCGAAGGCTTTTATTCTTCGGGTGATTTGCCGATCCTTGTCACCAATAACATTCAAACGGTGGTGCATTGCGAAGAGCAATTAAGCGCGCTAGAGAATGCTGACCTAGAAACACCGGTTGTGGTGTGGCTAAAAGTCGATAGTGGCATGCACCGCTTGGGTGTTCGACCAGAGCAATACCAAGATTTCGTTGAGCGTCTGCATCAATGTGCGAATGTGGCTAAGCCTCTTCGTTACATGAGCCACTTTGGTTGTGCTGATGAGCTGGATAGAACCACTACGGTAGAGCAGACCGAACTGTTTTTGTCTCTTACTGATGGTTGTGAAGGGGAACGCTCACTGGCCGCTTCTGCTGGTTTGTTGGCTTGGCCTGATAGCCACCTTGATTGGGTTCGCCCTGGAATTATCTCTTACGGTGTATCGCCGTTTGTTGATAAATCAGCACAAGAGCTTGGCTTTATGCCTGTGATGACTCTTACCTCGCACCTGATTGCCGTTCGTGATGTTAAAGCGGGTGAAAGCGTGGGTTATGGTGGTAACTGGACTAGTGAGCGTGACACTAAAGTGGGTGTTATCGCGATTGGTTACGGTGATGGCTACCCTCGAACTGCCCCTAACGGTACACCTGTGTTTGTAAATGGTCGAAAAGTGCCTATTGCAGGCCGAGTTTCTATGGATATGTTAACGGTCGACCTTGGGCCGGATGCTCAAGATAAAGTCGGTGATGAAGCGACACTTTGGGGGAAAGAGTTACCTTCTGAAGAAGTCGCAGAACATATCGGCACGATCGCTTACGAGCTGGTTACTAAGCTTACCTCGCGTGTAGCGATGGAATATGTGAAGTAGCTATGGATTCAGTACAGTAAATGATGTTCAAGCGAACCACTCGACACCTAGTGATGTCAGCAATGGCATTACTCGGTGTTAGCTTTTCTTCTTCAGCTCTGAGTGAAGAAAAAGACTCAGCCTTTGTCCCTTTCTACTTCAGCACTGAAACCATGGGTAATACCTTTGGGGTTGCTGGTGTCGCAAAGGGTGTTTGGCAACCTCAAGCAGCTCTGTTTGGTATGGCGTTGTATTCAGATAAAGACAGCTATGTCGGTTTCCTATCTGCCTTTAATTTTGCACTGTCTGAGAACATATTGTTCAGCACTCAGATGTACCAAGCTCGTTTTAACAAAAACCCGTATTACATTGGCTCTCAAGGCGATAACGATTCATCGATTGATGACAAAACCATTGCTGATGGCTTAGAAGAAAACTATCAGTTTGAGTTTAAGTACCTGTTGCCGTGGGGCAATGTTGCTGAACATGGTTTGTTGGGTGCGTTTCAACCTATCAAAGATGTAAGCTTTGCTTCACCGGTTGAGTCGGGTGTCAGCTCGATTATTTTTACACCTTTTTATACTTCTCGAGAGTTAGAAGGCTTAAATAATAATGAAGAGGCGACGGGCTTTAGTTTAGCGTTTGATTGGGATAATCGTGATAGCACACGTAATCCAACCAAAGGTTCTCATACTAACCTTGAGTTCACTACTGGTGCTGAAAGTTGGTCTAACGACGATTTATGGCTGAAGTGGACATTTCAAAACAGCCAGTATTTTGCTTTAGGTCCGTTAGGGGACTTATTCGATCAACAAGTCGTGGCATTTGATTTCTATACGGCTGATACGCCCACTTGGGATAACTGCTCAGGTCAAGACTGCGCTCGTCCACCAGAAACGGAGCAAGCTCGATTGGGTGGTTTGTATCGCTTACGAGGCTACACCGGAGGTCGCTATCATGGACGCTCGGCGGTGCATTACTCTGCAGAATACCGTGTACTTCCAGATTGGCAGCCACTGGGTGATATCCCACTGATTAACTACTACGATTTGCCTTGGTGGCAATGGGTGGCCTTTGCTGAAGTTGGGCGCGTTGCTGATGAGTATGACATCAAAACACTGCATACCGACATGAAATGGAGCTTAGGCGGCGCGGTTCGTTTCCAAGTGGAAGGTATTGTGGTTCGTGCGGAATTAGCGCGAGGCGTTGATGAAGGGACCTTTCGGGTTATGATAAACCAGCCTTTCTAAAGCATTTGGCCCACAGTAGGCCAAGCGCTGTATTTATAAGAGTGGTCGTGGAAATACACCACTCTTTTTTATTAAGAAGGCATTGTTTTTATTATGAAGATCTTGCTTTTAAGCAGTCTACTCTCCCTGAATCGTAGCAACTACAGTACGGCTACCACCATAGTCTCGGTGCTCTCCTAAGTAAATGCCCTGCCATGTTCCTAAAGCTAAACGACCATTGGTGATAGGGATTGTCACACTGTTGCCAAGTGTCGATGCTTTAATGTGAGCTGGCATATCATCATCACCTTCATAAGTATGCTTGTAATAGGGCGCTCGTTCGGGCACAAACTTGTTGAAGTGTGACTCCATATCACTACGGACGGTCGGATCGGCGTTTTCATTGAGCGTTAAGCTGGCAGAAGTATGCTGAATAAATAGATGTAATAAACCAACAGATAGGGAGCTAATCTCATGTATCTGTTGTTCAATTTCATCAGTAATGAGATGAAATCCACGCTTTTGTGCGTTTAGGTGTATAGTCTTCTGAATCCACATACGCCATCCTTTATAATGTATTTGGAAAAAAAGTGGTTTGAGGCTATCTTTTGAACTTGAATTTATCAGGTCTCGCTCACATTTAATTATGTTAGAGCCAGAGTCTGTACCGATTCCTGTCTCAGGAAATCTAATCCTGATTTATCTCAAGGTACAGCTCTTCATATACGGCATAATACGTCGTGAAAAAAAATTACAAAGAATCTTTCAGTGGTGACGCGGTTTGGTCATCACAGAAAAATATAAACTTTCGCCTAATCGGGGGTTCTATTCATCACCTAGGTGACGTTTAGAATAAAACCTACAGTAACATCGGGATAGATACCATGTTGAAAAATATCAACCCAACGCAAACACAAGCGTGGAAAGCTCTAACAGCTCATTTTGAGTCTGCTCAAGATATGGATATGAAAGAGCTGTTTGCTCAAGATGCAAAACGTTTCGAGAGCTTTTCTACTCGTTTCGGTTCAGACATCTTAGTCGATTACTCTAAGAACCTAATCGACGCAGAAACGATGCAGCACCTATTTGCTCTTGCAAACGAGACTGAAGTTAAGTCTGCAATTGAAGCGATGTTTAGCGGTGATGCGATCAACAAGACTGAAGGCCGTTCAGTGCTTCACACTGCACTACGTAACCGTAGCGACAAGCCAGTAATGGTTGACGGCAAAGACGTAATGCCAGCAGTTAACGCTGTACTAGCAAAAATGGAACTGTTCACACACCGCATCGTTTCTGGTGAGTGGAAAGGTTACACAGGTAAAGAGATTACTGATGTTGTAAACATTGGTATCGGCGGTTCGGATCTTGGTCCATACATGGTGACTGAAGCACTAACGCCATACAAAACTCGCCTAAACATGCACTTCGTTTCTAATGTAGATGGTACGCACATCGTTGAGACACTTAAGTCTCTGAACCCAGAAACAACGCTATTCCTAGTAGCATCAAAAACATTCACGACTCAAGAAACAATGACGAACGCACACTCTGCACGTGATTGGTTCCTAGCAGAAGCAGGTGATGAAGCGCACGTAGCTAAGCACTTCGCTGCACTATCGACGAACGCAACTGCAGTCGCTGAGTTTGGTATCGATACTGACAACATGTTCGAATTCTGGGACTGGGTTGGTGGTCGTTACTCACTATGGTCTGCGATCGGTCTTTCTATTTCTCTTTCTGTTGGCTTCGATAACTTCGTTGAGCTACTAGAAGGTGCTCACGAGATGGATAACCACTTTGCTTCAACTGAGTTTGAAAGCAACATCCCAGTAATCCTTGCGCTAATCGGTATTTGGTACAACAACTTCCACGGCGCTGAGTCGGAAGCTATTCTACCTTACGACCAGTACATGCACCGTTTTGCTGCTTACTTCCAGCAAGGCAACATGGAATCAAACGGTAAGTTTGTAGATCGTGAAGGTAACCCAGTAGAGTACCAAACAGGTCCTATCATCTGGGGTGAACCAGGTACAAACGGCCAGCACGCTTTCTACCAACTGATTCACCAAGGCACTAAGCTGATCCCATCAGACTTTATTGCTCCTGCAATCAGCCACAACCCAGCATCTGATCACCACCAGAAGCTAATGTCTAACTTCTTTGCTCAAACTGAAGCACTAGCATTCGGTAAGACAAAAGAAACTGTGGAAGCAGAATTCCTGGCGGCTGGTAAAACTGCAGAAGAAGTAGCTGAACTAGTACCTTTCAAAGTGTTTGAAGGTAACCGCCCAACGAACTCTATTCTTGTTAAGCAAATTACACCTCGCTCTCTAGGTAACCTAATCGCGATGTACGAGCACAAGATCTTCGTTCAAGGTGTTATCTGGAACATCTTCAGCTTCGACCAGTGGGGTGTAGAACTTGGTAAGCAACTGGCGAACCAAATTCTACCTGAGCTTGCTGATGACGCAGAAGTGACATCTCACGATAGCTCAACGAACGGTCTAATCAACGCATTCAAAGCGCTTAAAGCTTAATTGAGTTGATAGCATAAAAGTAAACGCCAACCTTAGGGTTGGCGTTTTTGTATCTGTAGAGTAAGCA
>NZ_MCYD01000058.1:0-1171 GCF_002876325.1 Vibrio sp. 10N.261.52.A1 | reverse complement strand
CTAGAACACTGCCTGTTTTGACTCGCGCAGGGGAATCCGCGATAGATACTTCTTGGTTTGCCAGCCGCCCTGCATAGATACCGACTGTTGAGTTATCTTTATGAACTTGAGGAACAACAGTGACGTACTCACTTGCGATGCTTGTTGGTATAGCCACTGTTGCCGCAAGCCATTGCGCCCAGCTTTCCCCTGTTATCGGATCATTATTGATACCCGGTAACGTGCAAATCATGAATACTTCACGACCTAACTTGGCTTTTAGTTCAGTACGGAAAGCGACTGCCTCTTCAAGAATCGATGTACCGGTCTCCGTTTTATCCAACACAACCGCTTCAAAACTTGACGTTTCATTGGCTTTAAGTACGGCGGCTTGCCAACTGTCAGCAAGGTCTAAAACCATCACACCTGCCGTCCAATTCTGCTTCCCATTCAATTGGGCTGCTTTCAATGTGAGCATGTGTGCAGGAGCGATGTTATCAAACGTGCTGTCTGCAAAATCCGTGGTGTTGTCCACCATGATCAAGTTGCGCTCAGTGCCCGAAACAGTGCCAAACACAACAAACAGAAAATGAAATTCAACGCCCGGGATTGGTCCGCGCATCATGTTTAGAATATTAATAATGACGGTAGGCCATGCCATGAGTATTTATCCTCTTCTTAGGTGTTTAGGTTGAACCTTCCAACCGTAGTCAATGCCTTGAAAAGCTCTTGTCCATGCCTTTCTTAAGCTTTGCCTTGTCGCTCCTAGGAACTTACGAGGAGGGACAACAATCTCCCAACTGCTTTTTATCCGAACCAGTCCTAGCTCCCTTAGTTTCTTAAATGCTCCTTTAACTTCGTACTGAGTTAGGTTTTGAGTCATCCATTTAATGGTTGGGACTCGCTTGGAACCTCTTTTCGCTTTCGGGTTAATTCGCCTTGCATACACTTCATAACCAATATTTCGTAACGCTTTCGCCTGTCCCTTTGTACACATTTCAGTGTCACTGAGCGGCGTTTCACGCCCAGTTGGCGTGTTATCTTTGTTTGCTTTACGTCTGTGCCCTTGCTGATGAAAATTGGCAACATAAGCACCGTGGATGCGATAGCTCCCTTTCCCCACTGAAACTTTCGCTGCATCTTTGTTGCCCGAGACATAAATCAGCTTCTTAAACCCTGTAAGCATTTTTTT
>NZ_MCYD01000057.1:0-2483 GCF_002876325.1 Vibrio sp. 10N.261.52.A1 | reverse complement strand
ATCATGCCGCCTAGGCTCATGCCATTTTTTTCGGCTTGTTGCAGCATTTCATCGGCATTTTTAAAAGGATAAGCCACCTCAACCGATTGAGTTTTGGTGCCATTTTGCAATTCATCTGCCGTTGCAATAAAACCGCCACCGATCGAGTAGTAGGTTTCATCGACAATTACCTTTCCAGCTTGATCAAACGCGGTAATCATCATGCCGTTTTCATGCAGGGGCAGATTGTCTTCATGAAAGAGCATGTCGGTTTGGTAGTTAAAGCCAATCGCGTGGCTGCCACTCAATTGCATTTCACCACTGTCGATAGCGCGTCGCATCGCTTCATTAGCGCTAGTGATCTTAATCGTGTCTGGCTTATTACCAAGCAAACCCAAAATGGTCGCTCTATCAGTGTGGTGTCCGATACCTGTTAGTGACAGTGAACCATAAAGATCGACCTGAACGCGAACCACCTCTGTGATTCTATCCGCGATTAATTGAGTGAAATGAAAACCCGCAATCATTGGGCCGTTGGTGTGTGAGCTCGAAGGTCCAACACCAATTTTGTAGATATCAAAGATAGATAACATAGATATACCAGTAATAGTCGGTCAATTAAGAAAGAGCGGCATAGAGCCAATCAGGGATAACAATACAAGCAGCGATCGTCACAACAGCAAAGACCAACAAGCCGTAATGACTCGCGGTAGGCTTAGCGAACAAGTGCTTTTGCTTGGCGATAAATTCGTTTTGCTGTTGTGTCACCTCTCCCCAGAAATGGCTCACAACAACACCTAACACTAAGAAAACCACCGTGCCAATCAAGGCAAACCAAGGCCAAGAGATGCCACTGTATTTGGCAATAAATACCACTACGACACTGCCGATACTGCCTGCAATCACCCCTTTTTCATTCGCTCGCTTGAAGAACAAACCTAGGATGAAAGAGCCAAGGCGAATACCGACAAAAATCGAAGTTAAGCTAGCAATCGTTTTGAGTACAGATTCATTCGAGACCGCCAGTAATGCAGGCACAACAACCGAAGCCGCAGCGACCAGGCTCATCTTTCTGACTACCGATTCATAGTGTGCATCGGAGGCTGATTTACGGAAAAAGCGCTTATAAAAATCGAACGTTGCGACGGTTGCCATTGAGTTGTAGGTCGAGTCGAGAGTCGACATAGCGGCAGCTGATAACGCAGCAATCACTAAACCGACAATGATTGGATTGGTGTGGTTAAACACAAAATCGAGAATAACTTCATTACTGTTTTCAAAACTATTGTCTTGGTAGAAGACGCTTAGCAACACGCCCATTACCGCAAAAAATAGGTAGATGAAGAAGGCGCCGTAGCCACACAACAACATAGATTTCTGTGCGGTTTTCACATCCTTTGTCGCCAGCGTTCTTTGAATAATCAATTGGTTAGTGCCATAGACACTCAAGTGTAAAAAACTCACTGCCACCACGCCTGCCCACAATGTGGTATCGACACCTAGGTCAAATTCGAGGTTAATAATATTCAGATGCTCAGGAGACAACACCTCCCCCGCATCAATCTTCATCAGTAATAGGCCGAAGATCGCTATGCTACCGATAATCAATACTGCCGACTGCAGCATGTCGGTCCATATTACGGTTGAGATACCACCAGCATAGGTATAAAGAGCGGTGAACAGGCTGATATAAATAATTGCTTCAGAAATCCCGATGGGTAGCACTTGTACTAAGATCAGCGCTACTGCATACAAAATGACACCTGCAGAAATACATTGAACCACAATAAATACGATGGAATTAATCGTACGAGCAACAATGCCGAAGCGGTGCTCTAGGTATTCATAAATTGAAGTCAGGCCAAGCTTGTAAAAGACAGGAACAAAGAAAACCACAGCAAAAAAGATCACTATTGGGTAATTCAAATGAACGCTCATCGCTTCCATACCAGAGCTATAAACCCAGCCAGGCATACCCACGAACGTCATCGCACTGATGTAGGTTGCAAGAATCGACACACCTGCCGCAAACCAACCAAATTGTTTCCCACCAGTTGAAAAATCGCCACCAACGCTATAGCGCTAATTAACTAAGTAGCTGATAAATAAGGTAGTTAGCACATAAAGGGCAACCACCACAAAGCTTGAGTACGTAACCATTTGTAGATTCCGTTTATTATATTTCGCAAATTATTCGCAGCCAATATTACTTAAAATTGGCTAACTTCCCTCAAAAACCCCCTGTAAGTGTGAGTATTGTCACTAAGATAGATGAATAATCACTCAAAACATGCATAAAGTGCCAAAAACGCGATCTAATGGGATCAAGATCACCAAAATACACAAAATGGGTACGCACTCATTTTAAAATTGACTTTGATCACGGATCTAATAACCACAAAAACTCTATTATCTCTCCCGAAACGAAGACAGTGTAGTGACAGCCAATAACCACTACACCGTAATCAAAACTAAAAACACCCTATATAAAATAAAGGTTTATC
>NZ_MCYD01000056.1:1133-1348 GCF_002876325.1 Vibrio sp. 10N.261.52.A1 | reverse complement strand
AGCCAGAGCCAGAGCCAGTTCGTGCTGCGAATATGCCAGAGATCATTCCAAATGAATTCGGTGTACCACAAGATGACGATTGGCTGATTGACGATGACACCTCAGAAGCAGTGGCTGACACTGCTAAAGAACCAACGCCAGAGTCTCAACCTGAAACGGCCCTGCAGCCAGAATCAGTTGAGCAACAGAGCGAAGATGAATTCTCGTTTGATGAT
>NZ_MCYD01000056.1:0-386 GCF_002876325.1 Vibrio sp. 10N.261.52.A1 | reverse complement strand
AGCTTCCAGAGTTTGGTGAAGAAGATGCACTAGCTGAAGCCGAGACAGAGGCTATCGTTGAAGCGCAAGCTGAGCCACAACCTGAAGCAGCAACACAGCCAGAAGTTGTAGAACAACAGAGCGAAGACGAGTTCTCGTTTGATGATTTTGAGCTTCCAGAATTTAATGAAGAAGACGCGTTGGCGGAAGCTGAGGCTGAAACTACCACTGAACTGCAAGCTGAGCCTCAACCTGAAGTAGCCTCACAGCCAGAAGCCGCGGAGCAACAGAGCGAAGACGAATTCTCGTTTGATGATTTCGAGCTTCCAGAGTTTAATGAAGAAGACGCGTTGGCGGAAGCTGAGGCAGAAGTTAGCACAGAAGCACAAGCTGAGCCTCAACCTGAA
>NZ_MCYD01000055.1:0-3888 GCF_002876325.1 Vibrio sp. 10N.261.52.A1 | reverse complement strand
GATCACGCCCTCTTCTGTAAAGCCCTCTTTTACCATTTCATAAGGGGCGATTAGGCTCGCGAATTCGACAATGTCCGGGTGCCAATCTGAGAAATCACTGTAGGCCAAGTTAAGACCTGCGATTCGGTTCCTCAATTGACGATATTCATCTTCTGCTTTCTCTAGGTCGTTTTGCATCATCAACATTAAGAAAGTATTGGCCATCGCAGATGCACTCGAGGTAAAGCGGTTCGCCGCATCGCTCGCCTCTGGATTATCTTCCACTAAGAATGAGCTAATACGATTCATTTCAGGACCGATAGACCCTACGCCGTAACGAAACTCAGCAATTTTACTGTCGATCAGATTTTGCTTACTTTGTATTTCAATTTGTGCAGAAAGAACCGTGTTGGTCATTTGTTGTAGCCGTGCCATATCGTCGATAAGGCTTTGCTTTTGTTCAAGAGAAATCGCATCAGGAAAAGATTGGGAGATAAAAAGGAGTTCCTCGAGCGTGTTGTTACTCTCTACAGCGAGTTCATCGATCAAATTACGTGTTTGGTTTAGTGTATCTAAGTCAGTCGATTGGGTGCTATAAGTGAGTAGTTTTACTTGTTCTAATACGCTTTGTGTTAATTCTGCGTTATGCAGAGCGAGTGGCAGAGCTTGTTCAGACAGAGTATCAAAGTAACCTCCTACTCGATCTATGCCACGAATACTGACCATAGATAAAAAGCTGACAAGTAGAAGGATCGAAATAAATACGGCACTAACCGTTTGAATGAGCGAGAATGTATAACGTGAGGGTTTTACCGATAAATTGGTGTCAGTCATGCGAAATCCAGTTTGACTACAAAAAGAGATATCCTTAAGTTAGTCGGTATACTAGAAGCCCTTCATTACGCTTTTATTTCAGTTTTCTTTCAGAAGAGTTACATATGAAATTCAGAAAAATGCTTGCAGTTACAATAACTTTCGCAACATTAACAGCTTGTAGTTCAGCACCATCCCCTTCTAAAAACAGCCAAATTGCAAATAAACCTCTATCAAAGTCAGAACAATTGACTACTAATGCTTATATGAGTGTGTACAAGCAGTGGAAAGGCGTACCTTATCATTTCGGTGGAACTTCATTCAGAGGCGTGGATTGTTCAGCTTTCGTTCAAATTGCCGTGCAAAATGCGACACAGCAAGCACTACCAAGAACAACAAAAGATCAGAGTAAACAAGGCGTTGAAATCGCTTATGAACAAGCAAAGAGTGGAGATTTGGTGTTTTTCAAGACGTCTTTCACCGTTAGGCATGTAGGTGTGTATTTGGGGAATAACCAGTTCCTACATGCTTCTACATCGAAAGGTGTGATTATATCTAGGCTAGATAACCCATATTGGGCTTCTAAATTTTGGCACTTTAGGCGCATATAGTGTATTTGCGAGGCCACCAATCGAATTAAAGGCAACCTCATAGAGGTGCTACGCTTTCAGTCCCATCAATAAAGAGTACTAACCACAAAAATAGTCAGTAAAGACGAATAGAGGTTAATCGTATTTTGCTACTGCAGTATCAAACAGGTTCTTCACCAATGCGATATATTCATCCAAAAAAACAATCTGTTCGTTCGTCGCTTTTTTAGCCCACACGCCTGCAAGCACTTCCCCTAGATCTGCAACCACGGCATCCGCTTCTTTAAGCAACTGAAAACGTACACTTGAATGCAGCTCAGGGTTTTGCTCGAAGATCGCCATAATGTTGCTTGAAATCATGTCAGTTACTATGTCTTCGACACTTTCGTTTCCAGTATCACCGTTACCGTTAGTAAATACATCTAGGTTAAATGATAAGTGCTCGATCAAAGCTAGGTAGCCATCGGTTTCTACAACCACAATAAATCTCCGTTTTAAGCTCTAAGGCAGATTAATACGTATTAGGCTAATACTATGTATATGAAGTCATTTGTCATCATTTTATTGCTATAACGAGGATTAAAATGATCTTTGTTAGTATTTAAGTTCAAAATTGAATCAATAATACGCGAAGCAGCTGATTCAATAATAATTACCGTGCAGCTCAAACCACAACATCTCAAAGCTCTCTTTAGCAATAGCGCGTCAACCATACCAAGCTATTATTGATTTTCTAGTGGAAGTAAGGTTATTTGGTGTCGCACGTGATATTTGTTCCAACTATTTCGCGATTGGCCATTCACTTTTTACTGATTTATCAAAGGCATTCACACAGTCAGAGTTCACAAAACTGTTAATTGATCTGTACTGTCTTGTACTAGTGCTGAGAACATTGACCAGAACGTCTATAAATCACTCAGATTTGTCCTAAACTATTGCTATCAAACGATAGTATTTCACTCCAACAGTTCATTGAGGATTTCCTATGTGGCAGGCCATTTCTCAACAGCTTTCAGACACACTCTTATTCAATTTTCAGATTTCCGAGCGCGTTAAGGTTCCCGGTGGTGACATTAACGATTGCTATATGATCAGCGACGGTAATGAACGTTACTTCGTTAAGGTGAATCAGCGAGAGTTCCTACCTAAGTTTGAGATTGAAGCTGAGAACCTACGTTTATTAAGAGAGACTTCAACAGTCTACGTACCTGAGCTGGTGCTGATTGGTAAAACTAAAGAGTGCTCGTTTATCATTCTTAACTATCTGCCTACCAAACCACTTGAGACAGGCAACAACAGTTATGACTTTGGTGTCCAGCTTGCCAAACTTCATCAATGGGGTGAGCAAAAAGAGTTTGGTTGCGACCAAGACAATTACATCGGCAGCACGCTTCAACCAAATCCCTGGCATAAAAAATGGGGCCGTTTCTTTTCAGAACAACGCATCGGATTCCAACTCCAGCTGCTAAAGGAGAAAGGTATCGAGTTCGGGGATATTGACGACATTGTTGGGATGGTGAACATGAGACTTGCTGGCCACAACCCTCGCCCTTCATTACTTCATGGTGATCTTTGGAATGGTAATGTGGCTAATTCAGCATTTGGTCCTATTTGCTACGACCCTGCTTGTTATTGGGGCGACCATGAGTGTGATTTAGCGCTCACTGAATTGTTTCAGGGCTTCCCACCTGAGTTTTATGAAGGATACCAAAGCGTCATGCCGCTTGACGTTGGCTATACTGATCGAAAAGACATTTACAATTTGTACCACCTTCTTAATCACTGTAATCAATTTGGCGGTGAATATCTGGCACAAACAGAAGCGTGCATTCAGAAGATTCAGGCTGTGTAATACTTATCACAATAGATAAGCAGTCAGGTGGTATAAGTTAGCTTGAGGAGAATTTGTCATGCAGAAATACACAGAGAAACATGTCTCCTGTCCTCATTGCGGGCACGGTATTAATATAACGCTCGATGCCTCCAATGGCAGCCAAGACTTTTACGATGACTGCCCTGCGTGTTGCAATGCCATCCACCTAGATATGCAAATCGACGAAGTTCGAGACAGAATCAATCTGTCGATCGATGCCGACGATGAGCAGGTGTTTTAATCCAAGATTTTCACTCAAGATCAAAAAAGAGCACATGGGTGCTCTTTTTAATTTAGCGATCTGCGTAAATCGAACAACGCAAATTGAACGGGGCTGTTAGTTACTTCTGATTTGCTAGTACGCGTTCAACAGTATCAACAATCGCTTGAGTTTGAGGATCAAACTCGATATTTACTTCGTCACCGACTTCACGGCCACCAAATAGCGTGCGATTCAGGGTTTCTGGGATTAAATGTACAGAGAAGCGGTTATCTTCCACTTCACCAATCGTAAGTGAACAACCATCAACACCTATATACCCTTTACTTAGAACATATTTCATCGATGTTTCTGGTAGTTCAAACCAAAGTGTGCGGTTATTTTCCGTTTTGATAACTTCAACTAACTTAGCC
>NZ_MCYD01000054.1:0-347 GCF_002876325.1 Vibrio sp. 10N.261.52.A1 | reverse complement strand
TGTTAATGGTTTGTTTTATTAGAAAAACTAATCTCAAAATCTAAATTTAGTCATTTTTTAACCTGCAAAAGATCACTTATTATTCTTGCCATCAGAACGAAACACACAAACAAATTTATAGAGAGGCAATCATGGCTCAAGCAGTACAAATGAATACTATCGCTGTTCCTAACTCTATGGATAAGAAGACCTACTCGGTTAACTTCAAAGGATTGATTGCACACATTTTTGATATTCTTTTCGTAGACAACTCTCCACGTAGTTACTACGCGAGCGACCTATCTGGTCACATGCAACGCGATATCGGTATCAACCGTTAATCTAAGCGCAAGCGCATAGAATAAAAG
>NZ_MCYD01000053.1:0-577 GCF_002876325.1 Vibrio sp. 10N.261.52.A1 | reverse complement strand
AAATGACATCATTTTCTTGTGTGGTAGTAGTGGTGACGGTAAGTCTGAGATCCTGACTCAATACAGCCAGAAGCACAAAGCGACACATGAGTTTCATCTTGATGCGACACACAGCTTTAATCCAAATCAAACCGCAATTAATGCGTTGGATGAGCGATTCTCACAGTTCAAAGGAAATGAAAAGCCACTTGTTGTTGGCATTAATATCGGAATGTTAGGCAACTATGCTGAGGAAGGTGCTGAACAACATGACGATATTAAAGCTTCGATAAAAGCGTTCTTGGAAAACAAAACGGACGATATTCCAACGAACCATATTTTCTTAGATTTCGAGCAATACCCGAAATTTACGCTGGGCCATGAAGTTAGCACTTCTGACTTTGCAGCTAAGTTTCTAGCTCGTTTGACTGAGCCAACGCTAGATAACCCGTTTTACGCACTGTATGACAGTGAAGTGCAAAAGCTAGGTCATAGCAAGCTCACGGCAAACTATGCTTTGCTAGGGCTGGAATCTGTGCAAAAGAATATTATTTCTTTGCTACTGAAAGCTCGCTTAATCAAAGATCAGTTCCTAACG
>NZ_MCYD01000052.1:0-377 GCF_002876325.1 Vibrio sp. 10N.261.52.A1 | reverse complement strand
ACAAGGCCGAGGATTTGCAGTCGTTGCGGACGAGGTTCGCCACCTCGCCTCTCGAACAGCAGAGGCCACGGGCAGTATTGAATCAATTATTCACCAATTCCAACAAGGCAGCGAAGAGTCATTAACCTCTGCCGATCGCGTGTGCGAACAAGCACACCAAAGCTCTACCGACATTGATGCACTCTCTATTGAAATGAATAGTGTTGTCGAAGAGATGAAACAGGTGCTCGCCCATGCGCAGAACATTCAACAACAGACGCAATCTACTACCCAGGCAACCAAAGATGTTCAGCAGAAAGTTGAAACCATCACATCGCACGCTAACGACACATCACTATCAGCAGGTGAGACGCGTAATATCAGTACTGATCTAGAAG
>NZ_MCYD01000051.1:0-2053 GCF_002876325.1 Vibrio sp. 10N.261.52.A1 | reverse complement strand
GTTCGACCTACCTCAACGTTTAGTCGTAGACTTCAGCCACGCTAACTGTGAAAAGCAACACCGCAAGCAGTTAGACGTTGCAAAAGACATCTGTGAACAGATTAAATCTAACAAAAATCAAATTGCAGGCATCATGGCGGAAAGCTTCATTACAGAAGGTAACCAGCCAATGACGGATATCAATAACCTAGAATACGGCAAGTCGATTACCGATCCATGTCTAAGCTGGGAAGATACCGCGACAATGTTAGACATGCTTGCAACAGCAATTAAAGATAGAAACTTAGCTTAAGGAAATAACACAATGCCATCATTTGACATTATCTCTGAAGTAGAAGCAGTAGAACTACGTAACGCTGTAGACAATGCTAACCGTGAACTATCGACTCGTTTCGATTTCCGCGGTGTTGACGCAAGCTTTGACTACAAAGATGAGTCGGTAAAACTGACTGCTCAAGACGATTTCCAGCTTAAGCAAATGCGCGATATTCTTCGTAGCAACCTAACGAAGCGCAATGTTGATCCTAACGCGATGGAAGCGAAAGCAGCAGATCAAACAGGTCGCACTTGGCACCAAACGGTTATCTTTAAGCAAGGTATCGAAACTGATGTTGCAAAGAAAATCGTTAAGCTAATTAAAGATAACAAGATTAAGGTTCAAGCGTCTATTCAAGGTGAAAAAGTACGCGTAACAGGTAAGAAGCGTGACGATCTACAAGCTGTAATGGCACTAGTTCGTAACGGTGAGCTTGGTCAGCCTTTCCAATTCGATAACTTCCGCGACTAATTGGGATTTGAGCAACCACGTTTATCCGTTGCTCTATCCTAGTCACAATTCGTGTTCGAAATAGTAAAAAGCCACTTCCTGCGAAGTGGCTTTTTATTTATCTGGCTGTTTCTTTAAGCATATCCCTAACCAGCAATGAAAATGCCTAGACGGATATGACTTCTATAGGTGCCATGCTTATTAGCTTCAGCTTAGAATCTTAGCAGAAGAGAGCTTCAAGTCTTTTCCTACCAAGAGGTTAAATTCAACACTCGCTGGTGGGATGAACACACATACTCTTAAGTTTTCAGATTTTGCTTGCTCAAGCTTTGTCGAGAGCTCTCCGCTATTAGCATAGCTTTCTCTTTCAGCATCACGACGACACAGGTCCACGTATTCAAATGGGCACTCTTTGGGAGCCAGTACCAACTCAGCTTCCTGCATCAAGCGTAAAGCCTTCATGGACAACAACTCGACATCTTGTTCAAATTCGATCCAAGTGACCTGCCCTTCGCTATCAACGCCTTCTGTCAGTGCTTGTTGGTAATGCGCTTCTAATTGCTCTCTATCCGTTACCTGCTCGATAAAACTGGATGATAAAAAGCGCTCCCAAAACTTGCGACGTTCATCGACGGTTGGAAACGACTCTTTGATCGAGTTGCGTTTTGATGCACCAAAGTCTGCGAGAAGACCGATATTCTGAGGTAATACTGTTTCGAGTTTTTCTCTAATATTTCTCACCAAAACAGGTGATGCACCACCACTGGAGATCGCAATTTGGATTCTTCCACGATTTATCATTGAAGGTGTAATGAAGTCACAGTATGGCAAATCATCAACCACATTGACTAAAATACCCAGTTTTTTTGCATCATTATACACCTGATGATTCAAGCTGGGGTTATCTGTGGTCGCCCATACTTGAAGGTATTCTTTCGAGATAATTTGTGACGAGTAAAAGTTTTGAACCCAGTGAAGTTTGTTCTCATCAACAAGCTGCTGTAAGTACGGCGCAACCTTAGGAGAAACTAACGTAACGTCAGCGCCTGCTCTTAACAAGCTATCCACTTTACGGCAAGCAACCTCACCACCACCGACCACGAGAATCGGCTTATTCTCTACATCCAAAAACATTGGGAAATAACGCATGTTCTTCCTTGAGACGACTTCAATAACTATTCAGCCATGCTACCAAATTTGGAGCATATTAATAACTATCGAAGTGTAATAAAAATATTTATTGACCAAATTTCAATCTTTTTTAAGTTTAATGTTTCACCAATGTGA
>NZ_MCYD01000050.1:4518-5035 GCF_002876325.1 Vibrio sp. 10N.261.52.A1 | reverse complement strand
AGACCCTGAAGCCGAAGTGAAAGGGCTATCTTTAGGCGCTGTTGATTACCTTACTAAGCCGATCACACCTGAGATCGCGCTGCAACGTGTGAAGACTCATATTGCTTTGTATGACCAACAGCGAGCGCTATTTAGCCAAGTGAAAGAGAAAACCCAAGAGATCAATCTTGGTAAGTTAGAGACTCTGAATATTTTGGGTAGGGCGGCTGAATTCAAAGACAATGAAACGGGCATGCACGTTATGCGCATGAGCCACTATTGTGAAATATTGGCGAAGGCATTGGGTATGACAGACGAAGATGCCGAAACGCTACGAGACGCAGCACCTATGCATGATATTGGCAAGATAGGTATCCCTGATAGTGTGTTACTCAAGCCGGGTAAATTAGACCCGGACGAGTGGGCCACCATGCAAAAACACGTCGAATACGGTGTAGAGATACTCGGCAGGCAGAGTGACTCTAAGTTGATGCGAATGGCCATTCAAGTCGCGCAATATCACCATGAAAAATGGGAT
>NZ_MCYD01000050.1:0-3771 GCF_002876325.1 Vibrio sp. 10N.261.52.A1 | reverse complement strand
CACCATGAAAAATGGGATGGCAGTGGCTACCCGAAACAAATAGCGGGCGAAGCAATCCCTCTGGTTGGACGCATTGCTGCGGTTGCCGATGTGTTTGATGCTTTGACAGCAGAAAGGCCTTATAAAAAGGCTTGGAGCGTTGATGAAGCGCTGGCCTTGTTTGAAGAGCAAAAGGGTAAACACTTTGACCCTCGGATAGTAGAGCTGTTATTTGAAAACTTACCTAAGATTTTAGCGATTAAAGAAAGATTTAAAGATGAGTAATCTCTTCATTCGGTTCTATGTATTCACATTATGGTTGCTGACTGGTCTAGTGTTTGCTAACACTGTTAGCGCCTCTGAAGTGACTGATGCAGAGCTAGAGGGTTGGTTAGACAACAAGCCTTCAGTGACCTTTATAGCCCTTACTAACCATTACCCATACTCGTTCCTTGACGACAACGGAAAAGTGTCGGGCATTATTAAAGACTGGGCACAGGATCTTGAAGAGCGGTTTGGAGTTCACGTGAGGTTTATTAGCGTAAGCTCGCGCGGTGAAGCCAAAGCTGCGCTCCTTGATGGTCGAGGTGATGTTTTTCCTTTCCAGCAGTTTGATCCCAGTGAAGGAAAGCGTTTTGTTTCCAGCGACCCATATATCCCTTATCAGGTTGCTGTGATTGTTCCTACTGGCAATAAACTCACCACGAGTTTGGAGCAAAACCATAAGCGCCGTATTGCTATGGTTAACGAAAATATTGACTTAAAAAAAGCGGGTGTTCAATTAAGTTCTATCGAGCGCGTCGATTTTGACAACGTTATCGATGCGGTCAGGGCGCTAGGTGAAGGTAAAGTTGACGGGATTGTAGCCGAACCCATTACCACTATGGACCTTGCAAAGAAAGTGGGCGTTCATGACTTAGCTGTTAACTACGTGTTAGAGCATTGGAAACGAATCAAAGCCACTATGGTGGTTCGTAGCAGCGATGTAGAACTCCTAACTCTACTCAACAAACAGATAAATACTTTTGATGTTCACAAAGAGAACCAGATTTTATCTAAGTGGCTAGATGCGTCTCCTTATCGGGTTCCACTTAAAGGCGTTTTTGGCTTCGGTAACCCTCCTTACATGTATCCAGATAGTACCGCTGTCGGCTTGGAGCACGACATTATACAGCGCGCATTGAATGACATGGGTCATAAGCTCGGTGACGTTGTTACGCTTCCGCCGAGTGCCGCGAGGAAGGCCATTGATAATAATAACTCGATCTCTTTTGTCTCAGGCGTTCAGGCTGACGATCCGGATGCCCACTTTTTAAGTGATAGTGTTATTAACGTTGAATTCGTCCCTGTGTCGCTGGCAAGGCGTCAACTCAATCTTAAATCTCAGAAAGGCTTGTCTCTAGGGGCGCTGCTATTTGATGACACCTCACCGATAAAAAACTCGATAGAGATGCTTTCTAAGGAAGTTGATATCGAACGAGTTGAAGATATCGGTACGTTAGAGTCGGCATTCGCACAGTTAAGAGCACAGAGCGTAGATGTCTTAATGGTCGAGAGGCGAGTACTGGAGTGGTTTATTACTAATACTCGCTTTATTGAAATGTCAGAGCTTCGATTACACGATGACTACCGAGTGGAGTATCCAATCTATGTCGATTTTAAGAGTGAAGAACTGAGAGACCGATTTAACGCTGCGGTGGCCAACCTTAAGCAAGTCGATAATGGTTTAAGCCAAATCATTGAGACTCATATCCAGAGTGACCTAAGCCAGGTTCTGAAGAAAGCGAGTATTATTGCTCAAATCTCGGCTTATTTTATCGTAAATGACCGCTTTGACGACCTGTCTGAGCTCTTTGAAGTATTTGATACAGACAGTTCATTTCAGGTGATCACAGCCCAAGCAGACAACAATAATCGCCCAATTAAAGCCTGGTACATAGGTAACCTAGTTGATGATTTTGGAGAGAAGCGCAATACCTCCCATTTTGCATCAGTGACCAAAGTCGCCAGCTACCGCACGAAAGGTGGTATTACTAATTCGGGCTCCATGACCTTTTACTTTGACACTCGATCTCAACAGCGAAACCATATTTACTTCCCAGATATAGAGCAGTTCAATTCGTTTGGTGAACCCGCTAAGCGGTATATTGCAGAGGTATATCAAGCAAATAACTTAACGGGAGAGATCTTAAATTTAAGTGAAGAGGAGAGGGAGTGGCTTAAAAATAATCCAACGGTGCGGATCGGTATCGACCCTAATTCACTCCCGTATGAGGCTGTTTCTAGTACTGGCGAGTACATCGGTATGATTGATGATTACCTGGAACTCATCGCGCAGAAAACAGGCTTGAACATTGAACATGTTGATGTGGCGAATTGGTCAGAGACTCGAAGTTTAGTTGATCATCAAGAAGTTGAACTCGTCTCTGCCGCGCAAGAAAATCGCTCCTTGGGAGAGAATGTTAGAGCGGTAAATAGCCTGTTTTCGAGCCGTTTGGCACTTGCATCAAGACGAGAGGTGAGCAGTCTGGTGCTCGATGAAGCGACAGGATGGAAAATCGGTATTTTAAGAAATGCAGCGAATACTGAGGCGATAGTAAAGAAGTATCCAAACGTTGAGTGGGTATTTGTTGATTCAACCGCAGAGGGGTTGAACTTGCTAGATGATCAAAGCTTAGACGGAATGATCGATACGGTCGATGTCTTAAATTATTTGATTGATTCATTTGGTCATCGAGATATTGGGATTATCGGCCGACTCGACTTTTTCCTTTCACCGACCTTACATGTGACCAAATCTGAACCTCTTCTATTTTCTATTTTGAATAAAGCCATTGATAAGATCTCTGCAGAAGAGCATCAAAAGATATCAGCGAAGTGGGCAGCACCAAAAGCGATAGAAAGAGTTGACTATCATCTGGTTTACACCATCTCCGCCTTTTCGTTGGTGATTCTTTTGCTGATTGTCTTCTGGAACCGAAAACTCGCTAAGCAGATTAGCATAGCCAATCAAGCAACAGAGGCACTCAAAAAAGCACAAGACCAACTCTATAACATGCTGAATAGTTCCCCAATTGCCGCTGCTGTGGTGTCTGATGAGCAATGTCGTTATGCGAATGACACAGCAAAACGCTTGTTTGGCGTTGAAAATAAGGAACTCTCGTCTATCGATGTAGTTGCTATTCATGATTCTCTCGAAGTTCGTGATGACATTCATAAAGAGCTCAAGCTAAACGGAAAAGTCGTGAACAAAGAGTTAGTGCTTAGAAAGTCAGATGGCACTCGTTTTGTCGCACTTGTTAGCTATTACTTGTTTGAGCTTGATGGTGAAATCGCAACGCTATTTTGGGCATTCGATATTTCTGAAATGAAGCGACTTAACGAGCAATTGGCAGAGGAGAAAGAGAGAGCAAACCTCGCAAGTCAGGCCAAATCAGAGTTTTTGGCGAATATGAGCCATGAAATTAGAACGCCAATGAATGCTATTATTGGCTTGTCTTATCTAGCTATTGGGGAAATCTCTAACCCTACAGCCCGCAACTATATCGAAAAAGTGCACCGTTCTGGGCACTCTCTGTTAAGCATAATCAACGATATTTTAGACTTGTCCAAGATAGAAGCGGGTCAGTTGTTTATCGATAATATTCCATTTAATGCACTAACGACATTTCAAGACGTGATTGAGTTGATGGAATCGAAAGCCGCTGAAAAGCAGCTCAACTTGTCGATGTCGGTTGACCCAGGACTGGATACCCCTCTTATGGGGGACCCACTCAGATTGTTCCAAGTGAT
>NZ_MCYD01000049.1:0-931 GCF_002876325.1 Vibrio sp. 10N.261.52.A1 | reverse complement strand
CGATATTGCGCAGCAAGTTGTCGTTGACTTAAAAGTCGATGAGTCGACAAATTGGTCCAAGACAAATAGCTACGGCTTTTCTGAAAGCGTTTCCACTGAGAATACGTTCAAATGGCCTTTTGTTGGCGATACTAAGCTCACCATCAAGTTTGAAGCGAATCAAAGCTTCGCAAACACGAATGGCGGCTCTTCAAGTGAGACGGTAACACTTCAGGCTCGTCCAATGGTTCCTCCTCACTCTGAGATCCCAATTAAAGTCGAGCTGTACCGTTCAACTATCTCGTACCCATACCAATTTAACGCTGATATTGCTTACGACGTGCAATTCAATGGTTTCCTTCGCTATAGTGGCAACGCATGGCATACGCACCCTGGAAACCGCCCGACTATCGGACATACGTTCACTATGGGTCGCGCGAGTGACCACTCTGCTGACATTCGTTACCAATGGGACCACCGCTACATTCCAGGAGAGACAAAATGGTGGGATTGGGGTTGGGCGATTAAAGAAGCCGGTCTGTCAAACATGCAATGGGCAACAAGTCATAGCTTACGTCCATTCCACTCTTACGTGTCGGGAGATTTTTACGCAGAATCTCAATACGCTGGTACAATCGAAATTGGCCAAGCTAAACCGCTGAATGCAGGTGGTCTGCGTTCTGAAAGCAGTATTGATGGCGAAAACCAAATAACTGAACAGCTTGGTAACATTGATGTAACGACCAACTTTGATGCTCAAGAACTGAGTGATCTAGGCTTTGAAGGCGCTGAGTTCAACGTTCGTTTAGCTGACTAATATAACCATCTACATACACGGTAATAGGACACCTGCCGTGTATGACGACAAAGCCCACGCTAATTTGGTCACAATAACCTAGCGCGGGCTTTCATACGTTCATCACGAAGCAGAACTAACTAAACCGGCTTTTCC
>NZ_MCYD01000048.1:1019-11844 GCF_002876325.1 Vibrio sp. 10N.261.52.A1 | reverse complement strand
TTCTTTCCATTTGCATCTTACTTCCATGAAATATTTTTTATTCTTCAAATTAAATACAGGCCGTCGAACGGTGAACTGAGCCGCAATATCACCGTTATAATTAATCTATTATCAAGTTGGTTTCAACAAATTCTGCTGCTCATTTATCGCTTTGATAAATTGATTGATATCGAAATATCAGTTTTCAGATAGAAAAACAGGCAGAAGCTTCATTTTTAAAGTTTTGACCGTAGTACGCATTTGAACTTCAACCGAGGCATTTTCGCCTTGGCCAAAAATAGAGGTGATACTTATGGATAAAGAGTTACTAGCAAAAAAACTGTACTGCAAACGCGTGAATTCATTGGCTGGCAGCGTAGAGCTAGATGGAAATGTTCTCGATGAAATGTGGGAAAGCAAAACCTCGCCAAGCGATGCAGTAAAAGCCATACAGCCAAATGATAATGAATTTGAAGGCGCTCCTTGGCTATCTCGTTATCTCAATCGAAAATAAGCAATTAACCTCTAAGCTAAAACAGCAATCTCGATTTTCATTTCTGTTCTCTTGGTAATTTGAAATAACCCAGACACCTCCGGTGCGAAGTCATTCTTGATTCGCGCCGGCTCACTAAACCTGCCATAATTCGCCTTCTCTTTTTCTAAACTTCGTACTCTATGATATCTAAAACGTTTTCTGCTGATGGCGCACTGGGTAAAGCAATCCCGGGCTTTCAACCAAGACAAGCTCAGTTAGACATGGCTGAAGCAGTTTCACAGGCCATTCAGCAACAGAGCCAATTGGTAGTAGAAGCAGGGACGGGTACCGGTAAGACATTTGCTTATCTTGTGCCGGCACTGCTTAGTGGTAAGAAAACCATCATTAGTACGGGGTCTAAAAACCTTCAAGAACAGCTGTTCCACCGTGATCTGCCTTTAATGACTGATGCCCTTGGTTTTCATGGCCAAGTTGCGCTGCTTAAGGGGCGTTCAAACTATTTGTGTTTGGATAGATTGAGCCGCCAAATGATCGAAAGTCATGGTACTCATACGGATCCAACGCTGCTTGCTCAGTTAGTCAAAGTTCGTAGCTGGTCGTCATCCACGCAAACCGGTGATTTGGGTGACTGTGATGATATTGCGGAAGATAGCCCTGTAATCCCAACGATTACCTCGACCAACGACAATTGCTTGGGCAAAGAGTGTCCAAGCTATACCGATTGCTTTGTACTGAAAGCGCGTAAAAAAGCGATGGATTCCGATGTCGTCGTAGTGAACCATCACCTTTTCCTAGCCGATCTCGCGATTAAAGAGACCGGATTTGGTGAGCTCATCCCAGAGGCCGATGTGTTTATCTTCGATGAAGCGCATCAACTTCCCGACATTGCGAGCCAATATTTTGGTCAGTCGGTATCGAGTCGACAAATTCACGAACTCGCCAAAGACATTGAAATTGGCTATCGCACCGAAGCGAAAGACATGCGCCAATTGCAAAAGGTCGGTGACAGGCTGGTTCAGTCCTCATCTGATTTAAGAATTGTGCTGGGCGATACTGGTTTTCGTGGTAACTGGCGCGAGGCGTTAAAATCAGAGTCGATCGCTAGAGAGTTAGTTCGCCTGCAAGACGCATTGCAACTGGCTGTAGATGTATTGAAATTAGCACTCGGACGAAGCCAACTATTGGATACCGCTTTCGAGCGTGCCAACATGATTAAGTCACGCATTGAGCGTGTATGCGATGTGTCGATTACGGGTTACTCCTATTGGTATGATACAACACCGCGCCATTTTGCTTTGCACATTACACCGCTGTCAGTTGCTGACAAATTTCACGAGCAGATTGAGCTGAAGTCGGGCGCTTGGGTGTTTACCTCAGCAACCTTGGCAGTATCGGACGATTTCGACCACTTCACTTCGCGACTAGGCTTAAAGCCCTCGGCTCAGTTTTCACTGCCGAGCCCATTCGACTATCCGAATCAAGCGCGTTTGTGTGTGCCTCGTTATCTTCCAGAACCGAATAGCCCGGGCTTAGCCGATAAACTGGTTCGTATGTTGACGCCTGTGATTGAGCAAAACCAAGGTCGTTGTTTCTTCTTGTGTACCTCACACAGCATGATGAAAGAGTTAGGGGAGCGATTCCGTGAAACCTTGACCGTACCGGTGCTGTTGCAAGGTGAGACAAGCAAGCAAAAAACCTTGGCTGAATTTATGGAGTTGGGTAATGCCTTGCTGGTGGCGACAGGTGCTTTCTGGGAAGGGATAGATGTTAGGGGCGATGCATTAAGCTGTGTTATCATCGATAAATTGCCCTTTACAGCCCCTGATGATCCTTTACTTAAGGCTCGCATTGAGGACTGTAAGTTAAAAGGGGGCGACCCTTTTGCACAGGTACAATTGCCAGATGCCGTGATTACCTTGAAACAAGGTGTGGGCCGATTGATACGTGATAAGCGTGATAATGGTGCTTTGATTATTTGCGATAACCGATTGGTGACTCGCGATTACGGTGGCATCTTTTTGGCGAGTTTACCGCCTATCCCTCGTACACGTGACTTAGGGGTCATTAAAGAATTCTTAGCTAAAGACCATTCAACCGCAGCCGAGTAATTGGCATTGTTGAGCTTAGCCATTATTTTTAGATTAGATAACGAATATTTGAGACACAAATGAGCGCGAAAATTCTTGCAGTAGATACCGCAACTGAAAACTGTTCAGTTGCATTAGTAATTGGTGACCAGGTGTTCGCTCGTAGCGAAGAGGCACCTCGAGACCATACGAAAAAAATTCTACCTATGGTTGATGAAGTACTGAAAGAAGCGAATGTCGCTTTAACCGATATTGATGCTATCGCGTTTGGTCAAGGCCCAGGTAGTTTCACGGGTGTACGTATTGGTATTGGTATTGCTCAAGGCTTGGCTTTTGGTGCGGATTTACCAATGATAGGTGTCTCTACACTGGCTGCAATGGCGCAAGGCAGCTACCGTAAATTTGGTGAAACTCATGTTGCGACAGCGATTGATGCGCGTATGAGTGAAGTGTACTGGGCTCGTTACAGCCGTGAACAAGACGGTCGTTGGACTGCGGTTGATGCTGAATGTGTAACACCGCCAAGTGAATTGGCTGCGCAGCTTGAAGCAGACTCTGAAACATGGGCAAAAGTAGGTACTGGTTGGGAAGCTTACGCAGAGCATATGGATACACTAGCGATCAACACTAAAGCGTGTGAAGTGCTATTTCCAGAAGCTCAAGATATGGCGTTCCTGGCTCAATTTGCTTATGCAGAGGGTAAAGCGGTTGCTGCGGAAGAGTCTGAGCCAGTTTATCTGCGTGATAAAGTGACGTGGAAGAAGCTGCCAGGTCGCGAGTAATTTTTTACAAGGTTCTGATGCAAATTAGATCTAAATGCGTATTATTTAGATTTGAGAGGGCAGATATTTAGTCATGGTATCAATTAATAACTTACCTCCTTCTTCGATAGGCAATACGTCTAAGCCGAATCGAGTTAAAAAGAAGGAGCAGGCAAAAAAATCTGATGCTAGCACTGCGGTTGGGCAACCAACCAAAGTGGCCAATGCTGTCTCTCATTCTATTCGTCAAGTTAAAGAGTCTGAGCTACACAAGGCTCAAATCCAGTATGATCTTCCAGAAGGCCGAGGACGTAAGGCTATGGAAGAATACATGGATGTAATGAACCAGGCGAAAAAAGAAGAACTTGCAAAGCTCATCGGTGTCGATATTTACATCTAAAGCGTTTGATTAATGCCTGTTGAAGGACCAGAACCATGTCTAATTACTTATCTAAAATACGCTTAATTGCCCTTTCTATTGGTATTTTGGTGCTTGCAGGGTGTTCATCACTTCCTAGCGAGCTTGAAGCAAAATCAGAGCCTGTTATCAGCGACTACCAGCAATGGGTCGACCAACTGCCGGATGCGAAAAGTGTTCGGTTAGGCGGCGTCATTTCTAAAGTGACCAACTTAAAAGACAGAACTCGAATTGAAGTTGCTAACATGCCAATTTCAAGCAATGGTAAGCCAGATCTCGATGCCGAACCGAGTGGGCGCTTTGTTGGTTATATTGAAGGATACGTTGAGCCGTTAAGCTTTGCTGAAGGCCGTTTGATTACGCTAGTTGGTCAATCAGACGGTAGTGAAGATGGTAAAATCGGCGAGTACCCTTACACCTTCCCAGTGATGAAGGTAGATAACCAACGACTGTGGAACATTACGGAACGTGTCGTTGTTAACGATTTCGCACCAACCTACTATTCGTGCAGAAGCCTACATTGCCGTAGCTTCCAAACTATGCCAAGGCACGGTCGAGTTATACAGGACGTAGAGTAGCTCACTTTGCTAGGCCTAGATTGTACAGTCAGATGGAATGAGATGTTTGATGATTGAAAAGTCATACTCCCTTGCGAGCGGGACGCTTGCCACACAGCAGATGGGCAATTCAGAAACGACCGTTACGACGGTCGTTTTTATTCATGGGTGGTTAGATAATTCTGCGAGTTTTTCTTCTGTTATTGCCAACCTACAAACCAGACTACCCGATTGTCATCTGATTGCGATTGACCTCTTTGGTCATGGTCTTTCGTCGCATAAGTCGGGAAGTTACTACCCATTTCATGACTATATCGATGATTTACATCAGATTGTGACTAAATTATCGCCAAACAGACTGGTGCTAGTAGGACATTCACTTGGTGCATTGATAGCAAGTTGCTATAGTGCCGCCTTTCCTGAAAAGGTGTCAGGATTAATTCAAATTGAAGGTCACGGACCTCTTTCTGAAGCTCCCCAAGAAACGGTCTCTCGTCTAAGAGATGGGGTACTCAGTCGTCTTCGACAGCGGAGAAAGCCTTCACGTCCTTTAGCAAGCCTAGAGGATGCTATTAAGCTGAGAGCACACGCCAATCAAATCAATGCCGAACTCATTGCTCCTATTGTAGAACGAGGGATTGCCGAGTTAGACGACTCCTGGCAATGGCGATGCGACCCTAATCTAAAATGTGACTCGTTATACCGAATGTCACAGGCGCACGCAGAAGCGATTATGGCGGCTATTGAATGCCCTCAACTCATAATATTAGGCAATGATGGATTTAGACATTTGCAGCATAATCGATACAAATCAGCCCATAGTCCTCTAAAAATCGAGACTGTTCCCGGCGGACATCATTGTCATTTAGAGAGCCCAGAGCTAGTTTCAGAGCTAATTCTTGGTTTAGTTAACAAAATTTAAACAAGTGTTTGAGCCTTTTAGTGCTCATGCACTAAAGCTGTGCTGTAATACCGTAATGATAAAAGCGGCGAAGCAGTCGTCAGCTGATAAACGAGGAGTAACATAGTGGATAAACCTTGGCTTTCACGTTATCCAAGTGACGTACCAGAAACGATCAACCCAGATCAATACCCATCTCTTATCGAAATGTTCGAGCAGTCTGTACAGAAATACGCAGACCAACCTGCTTTTGAGAACATGGGCTCAGTAATGACATTCCGTAAGCTTGAAGAGCGCAGTCGTGCTTTTGCTGCTTACCTGCAGAATGATTTGAAGCTCAAGAAGGGTGATCGCGTTGCACTGATGATGCCAAACTTGCTGCAATACCCAATTGCACTCTTTGGTGTATTGCGCGCTGGTATGATTGCAGTGAACGTCAACCCACTGTACACACCTCGTGAGCTAGAGCACCAACTGAACGATTCAGGTGCAAAGGCGATTGTTATCGTTTCGAATTTCGCGAGTACGCTTGAGAAAGTGGTCGACAACACTCCTGTGAAGCACGTAGTACTGACTAGTCTTGGTCAAATGCTACCTCGTGCAAAAGGTACTATTGTCGATTTCGTCGTGAAATACGTGAAAGGTATGGTGCCTAAGTATGATCTACCGGGTGCTATCTCGTTCAGAAAAGCGCTGCATAAAGGTCGTCGCCTTCAGTATGTAAAACCATTTATGACTGGGGATGATATTGCATTCCTTCAGTACACTGGTGGTACTACGGGTGTTGCGAAGGGTGCAATCCTAACGCATCGCAATATGATCGCGAACGTACTTCAAGCGAAAGGAGCGTATGGTCCGGTTCTGCATGAAGGCCGAGAGCTAGTGGTAACAGCATTGCCGCTGTATCACGTATTTGCACTGACAGTAAACTGCTTGCTGTTCGTAGAAATGGGTGGTCGTAACCTTCTTATCACTAACCCTCGTGATATTCCTGGTTTCATCAAAGAGCTGCAAAAGGTTCCGTTTACCGCAATTACCGGTGTAAACACACTGTTCAATGCGTTAGTAAACAACGAAGATTTCCACGAATTAGACTTCAGTAACCTACGCCTATCTGTTGGTGGTGGTATGGCGGTTCAACGCGCTGTTGCTGAACAATGGAAGAAAGTGACAGGTATCCACCTGTTAGAAGGTTATGGTTTAACCGAGTGTTCACCGCTGGTAACGGGTAACCCATATGACCTAAAAGATTACACGGGTGCTATCGGTTTACCGGTACCGTCAACCGATGTTCGTATCATTGATGATGAAGGTAACGTGGTTGCTAATGATCAAGTGGGTGAGCTGCAAGTTCGTGGCCCTCAAGTGATGCAAGGTTACTGGCAACGTCCAGAAGCAACCAAAGAAGTGATTGACCAAGACGGTTGGTTATCGACAGGTGACATCGTTAAGTTTGATGACGAAGGCTTGCTGCACATTGTTGACCGCAAGAAAGACATGATTCTTGTGTCTGGCTTTAACGTTTACCCGAATGAGATTGAAGATGTCGTTGCACTGCATGGTCAAGTGCTAGAAGTAGCAGCGATTGGCCAACCTCACGAAGTGTCTGGTGAACTGGTTAAGATCTACGTGGTTAAGCGTGATCCTAGCCTAACCAAAGAAGACATCATCGCGCACTGTCGTGAACACTTGACGGGTTACAAAGTGCCTAAACTGGTTGAGTTTAGAGAAGATCTTCCAAAGACCAACGTAGGTAAGATCTTACGTCGCGTACTGCGTGAAGAGAACGATGCTGAGCTTGCTAAACGCGCAAGTGAGTAACAAGCACAGTTTCTCCTGAAATCATTGAAACGCTTAATCTAAGCGGGCGTGGTAAAATGGTGTTAGAATGCCGACAGTTAATGTCGGCATTTTTGTATCCGGCGATCAAATAGAAACCAGTGAGAGTTTTTGTGGATTATCAAATCATTACCCAATTGAAAGACCTTGAGCGAGTTTGCCAACAAGCACGTGAAGCCGATGTCGTTATGCTTGATACGGAGTTTGTTCGTACAAGAACCTATTACCCTCAATTAGGCTTGATTCAGTTATTTGACGGCGAAACGCTGTCTCTGATTGACCCTATTGCTCTTGATGAAATGACACCGTTCGTTGGGTTATTGAAAGACGCTTCGGTACTGAAAGTGCTACACGCATGCGGTGAAGACTTAGAAGTATTCCAGAACGCATTTGATTGTACACCTACCCCAATGGTTGATACCCAAATCATGGCGGCGTTCTTAGGCCATGGCTTATCAACGGGTTTTGCTGCTTTGGTTTCAGAGTTTGTTGGTGTGGATTTAGATAAGAGTGAATCTCGCACCGATTGGCTGGCGCGTCCGCTTTCTCAAAAGCAACTCGACTACGCGGCAGCAGACGTTCATTATTTAATGCCTATGTACAATAAGCTTCTTGAGAAAGTGATGGAAGCGGGCTGGTGGGAAGCGGCGCAACAAGAGTCTGATCTACAGGTGACGAAGCGTATCCGTAAAGTAAACCCAGATACGGCTTACCTTGATATCAAAGGCGCATGGCAACTTAAGCCACAGCAACTTGCTATCTTGAGACCACTTGCAACATGGCGTTTGAAAGAAGCGATTAAGCGCGATCTCGCATTGAACTTTATCTTTAAAGAACAAGATCTTTGGGCTGTCGCGCGTTTTGCGATTAAGAATCCGAAACGTATGGAAGAGGAAGGTTTTGACTTCCGTTCTGTACGTCGTCATGGCGCGAAGATCAGCTCAATCGTTAAGTTAGCGGAACACACACCAGAAGAAGAGTACCCAGCACCAGTTGAACGTCTAATGGACTACCCGGGCTATAAACAAGTATTTAAAGTGTTGAAAGATGAAGTGAAAACCGCTTCGCAACACAGTGGCCTAGCGACGGAATTTTTGGCATCGAAGAAACAGCTAAACCAAATGTTGAGCTGGGTTTGGAAACACGATCGTAATCCAGAAAAACTTCCGGATGTGATGCAAGGTTGGCGTTTAGATCTGGTTGGCGAGAGGCTGAATAAAGCAATCAAATAGCCAGATTGTTTAAAAACAAAACGCAAACAAAAAAGAGAGCTTAAGCTCTCTTTTTTATTCAATCTGCTGACGAGACAGTAATGATTACTTATCGTCTTCAGGCAGCTTAACGTTCAGCTCTAGTACTGAGATATCGTCATCTTTGTGTTCGAACGTAAGGTCAACCATTGATGGGTCTACTTCTACGTACTTAGCAATACACTTCAAGATGTCTTCTTTTAGTTGCGGCAGGTAAGACGGCGCTGGGTCGTCATGGCTACGGCGTTCAGCAACAATGATTTGCAAACGCTCTTTGGCTAGGTTTGCAGTGGTCTTCTTCTGTGGTCTGAAAAACTCTAGTAATGACATTGTGTATTAGCCCCCGAACAGTCGTTTGAAGATGCCTTTCTTCTGTTCCGTTAAGAAGCGGAAGTCAACTTGGCTACCTAGTAGTCGCTCTACAGTATCATTGTAAGCCATACCTGCATCGGTTGCTTCGTCAAAGATCACTGGAACACCCTTGTTCGATGCGTTCAGTACCGCTTGGCTTTCTGGGATTACACCCAGCAGCGAAATGTGCAGAATCTCTTCTACATCTTGTACGCTTAGCATCTCGCCTTGATTTACACGAGCAGGGTTGTAGCGAGTCAGTAGAAGGTGAGTTTTCACTGGCTCTAAGCCCTCTTCTGAACGACGAGATTTAGAGTCCAGAATACCTAGAATACGGTCTGAGTCGCGTACAGAAGAGACTTCTGGGTTAGTCGTTACAATCGCTTCATCAGCAAAGTACAACGCCATTAGAGCGCCTTGCTCGATACCTGCAGGTGAATCGCAGATGATGAAGTCAAAACCCATCTCATCCAGTTCATCAAATACGCGACGAACACCGTCTTTAGTCAGTGCATCTTTATCACGTGTTTGAGAAGCTGGAAGAATAAATAGGTTGTCTGTGCGCTTGTCTTTGATCATCGCTTGGTTAAGCGTTGCTTCGCCATTGATAACGTTAACGAAATCGTAAACAACACGACGCTCACAACCCATAATTAAATCAAGGTTACGCAGACCGATATCAAAGTCGATAACTGCGGTTTTCTTTCCTTTCAGAGCCAGACCTGAGGCAATAGCTGCACTAGAGGTCGTTTTGCCTACCCCGCCTTTACCTGACGTTACAACGATAATGCGTGCCATTATTTTTTCCTTTTATTTCTCTTATATTGCGAGGACGTCAACGTGTAATACATCGTTTGCCATACTGAACATGGTTTTCTTCTGCCAGTACTCGCTTTCAATTTGATCGCTGAGCCAGTAATTTCCTGCAATAGAAACCAACTCGGCTTGTAAATCATTACAAATTATTTTTGCTTCAGTTTGACCACTTGCTCCGGCAATCGCTCGGCCGCGCAATGTGCCATGAATATGGATGCTGCCATCGGCAATTACTTCTGCACCAGCGCTTACGTGACTTAGAATTAACAGGTCGCTATCTTTGGCGTATACCTGCTGTCCAGAACGAATCGGGGTTCTAATCACTTTAATCGGTGCCATTTTCGCCGGTGCTTGAGATGGGGATTTACTTGCCGTCATGACCGCAAAGCCAGCTTCTCTAGCAAGGTTTTGCATGCGCTTGTCAGAACAACCTGCGACGCCAACCGGAATCATACCCGCTTGAGAGATGCCATCTTTTAGCTTTATGAAGTCGATATCGCCAGCCACTTTGCTGATGTTGATAACCACAGGTGCGGCAGCAAAAAAAGTGGGTGCTTGGTCTACCTTCTCTTGAAGAAAAGAGACTGCATTTTCGACTTGATCATCGGATAAGTGCAAAACAGATAGCGTAAAGCTGCTACCTTTTAGATCTGGATTACTAGACATCGAAAAACTACAGGACCTCAATAGCGAATTGGTACAATTTCTTTATTAATAAAATAAAGGGCATTGCCTGAAACTAGGTTTATCATGTTATATTCCCAGACCAAGCACAGCAAGTAATCTTGTTGTCAAATGAACGTTTTGTTCCCAATATTTCCCTAACATAAACTATTGATCTCGCAAGTGAGAGTTTTGTAGTCATAATCAATTAAAAAGGTTTGTCATGCTGTGTTCTATATATAAAAGCTCAAAGAAAGAAGGAACATACCTTTATATCCCTAAGAAGGATGATTTTTCACAAGTTCCTGACGCATTGATGCAAATGTTTGGTAAACCTAGTTTTGTAATGGTAATTAAAATGGACGGTCGCAAACTGGCTCAAGTGAACATCGATAAAGTGAGAGAATCACTGAACACCGATGGTTTCTTTTTGCAGGTTCCGCCTCCACCAGTAAACGAACTTGAGCTGTACAAAGAGCGTAAAGCTCAGCAAAACAATCAAGACGAAGAGTGATAACTATCTCAATTCAGGGAGGAGTGATCGTTGAGTAAATTTTCGAAAAGCATATTGGCGGTGTCGGCATTACTTTTAGGTAATAGCCTGACCATTGGCTCAGTACAGGCTCAAGAACTGAGTTTCGAGCAATATGTAGAAAAACTAAAGCAACAAGGCCGTGAAGAAGGCATTTCTGAAGCGATCATTGATG
>NZ_MCYD01000048.1:0-345 GCF_002876325.1 Vibrio sp. 10N.261.52.A1 | reverse complement strand
CTGAAGCGATCATTGATGAAGCCTTTGATGGTGTGACGTTTAAGCCAAGAGCGGTCAAAGCGGATAAAAACCAACCTGAAAAGAAACTGACTCTGGATGAGTATATTCCACGAGCAGTACCAGATTGGAAAGTGAAGCAAGCAAGATCACTGTATAAGAAGCATTACAAAGCCTTAAAGCGCATTGGTGATGAATATGGCGTTCAGCCTCGATTTATTGTCGCGTTATGGGGTGTTGAGAGTAACTTCGGTAAATTCACGGGTAATTACAGCGTTATCGACGCTTTAACGACCATGGCTTACGAAGGGCGCAGAGAAGCGTTTTTCCGCAGTGAAGCGATGGCGG
>NZ_MCYD01000047.1:0-1712 GCF_002876325.1 Vibrio sp. 10N.261.52.A1 | reverse complement strand
TTTTTGAGAGTGTTCGACTAGTTTTTTGAATGCGCTCATTTGACTACTCTTAATTTGGTTTCTTTAAATGATCCTTAGGGCCGCGTCAGCGTTAAGTTTCATCTCTCATGTACTTTGATTATGGCTCTGCTTTTTAATGGCGCTGACCTTCGTAGTCGAAGATATAGCGAGAAAAGCGTGAGGCGGTACGATGCCTTGAATTTACTATTTCTTAACAAATTAAACTGTACCATTGTGCACAAAATCAGTGACTTGTATAGCTGGTGGTAATTGTTGCTTGCGAAATGTGCAGATAAGCGGTATTGATGATAGATCGCTAAACATGAATGACAATAATATGGATATTTTGAACTTTGAGGCATTTCTGATTGCCATCACTATTTTAACGTTAACGCCTGGCTTGGATACAGCATTGGTGATTCGTAATACCAGTCGCTCTGGCTTAGCTGACGGCTGTATGACGAGCTTCGGTATCTGTGCTGGGTTATATGTACACGCCTTTTTCTCTGCAGTCGGTATTTCTGCGATTCTTGCCCAATCCGCTGAGCTATTTCAAGCCGTAAAAATGGTGGGTGCCGTTTATTTAATCTGGCTTGGCTTAAGCAGTTTACGCGCTTTGATGAAAAATGGTGGCGGGCTGAAGGTTGGCGAGCAAACTCATCAAGCCTACAGCGCAAAACGTTCTTTGCGTGAAGGTTTCTTATCTAATGTGCTTAACCCGAAAACAGCGGTCTTCTATTTGGCATTTTTACCTCAATTTGTTAATCCTGAAGGTTCGCCGTTATTGCAGTCTATGCTAATGGCTTCGGTTCATTTCATTATCGCTATGCTTTGGCAATGTGGTTTAGCTGGGGCGTTAAATTCTGCTAAAAATCTACTAAAGAATGCAAGCTTCATGAAGTGGATGGAAGGCGTAACCGGTATGGTATTGGTGGGGTTGGGCGTTAAGCTTCTCATGGAAAAGCCGGTTTAGTTAGTTCTGCTTCGTGATGAACGTATGAAAGCCCGCGCTAGGTTATCGTGACCAATTAGCGTGGGCTTTGCCGTCATACACGGTAGGTGTACTATTACCGTGTATGTAGGTGGTTATATTAGTCAGCTAAACGAACGTTGAACTCAGCGCCTTCAAAGCCCAGATCACTCAGTTCTTGAGCATCAAAGTTGGTCGTTACATCAATGCCACCAAGATGTTCGGTCACCTGGTTTTCGCCTTCAATACTGCTTCGTACGCTTAGACCATCTGCACTCAAAGATTTAGCTTCGCCAATCTCGATTGTACCAGCGTATTGAGACTCTGCGTAAAAATCTCCCGATACGTAAGAGTGGAAAGGACGTAAGCTGTGACTCGTTGCCCATTGCATGAGTGAAAGACCATGACGGTTAATTGCCGACCCCCAGTCCCACCATAGTGTCTCACCTGGAATGTAGCGATGGTCCCATTGGTAACGAATGTCAGCAGCATGGCTACTCGCACGACCCATAGTAAACTTATGTACCTGAGTCGGGCGGTTTGTCGGATGCGTATGCCATGCGTTGAAATTGTAACCAAGGAAACCATTGAATTCCACGTCATAGGCCATATCAGCGTTAAATTGGTATGGGTACGAGATAGTTGAACGGTACAGCTCGACTTTAATTTTGACCTCAGAGTGAGGAGGAACCATTGGACGAGCTTGAAGTGTTACCGTCTCACTTGAAGAGCCGCCATTCGT
>NZ_MCYD01000046.1:0-1329 GCF_002876325.1 Vibrio sp. 10N.261.52.A1 | reverse complement strand
ATTGGGGGTCAGTTCATAATCGCAGGCTTTTTCTTGTCTGAATATATTTTTATTGTCTGAGTATAGATGTCATGAGAAAAGGCTATTTGTCACTCCACACTGCCATTTCGTTGCCACTTGGCTCGCGAAAATGAAAGCGTCGGCCACCAGGGAAACTGAATATTTCACGATTGACCTCTCCACCCGCATTAAGCACGTCACGTTCGGTCTGTTCGAGATCTTCACTGTAGAAAACCATCAATGCCCCGCCCTTTTCTGCATCAGAAGACAAATCAGCCAAGTAGAAACCGCCCATTAACCCTTTACCTTCAAAAGCGGAATACTCAGGACCATAGTCCTCAAAGCGCCAACCAAACACTTGGCTGAAAAACGCCTTGGTCGCTGCAATATCTTTCGCGGCAAATTCGATATAGTTGATTGAACCATGTTCCATATGCATGTCCTTCTGCTTTATGTCTGCAAATAAAATACAGGCGAATGCGACTTAAACCCCTACCTAGACACCCTAGCTAGACGACTACTTTTTACGGACTACAGGGTAGTCGGAGCCGTGTAGCTCTTGTACGAAGCCAGAACCATCGCCACTGTGCGTGATCCACACTTTCTCTTTAGCACGTGTCATCGCTACGTAGAACAAGCGACGTTCTTCCGCGTATGGGAACACGTCTGACGATTCAGTCAATGCACCATCAATATGCAGTTGCTTCTTCTTCGCTGGGAATTGTCCTTCATCCACGCAAAGGATAATAACGAAGTCTGCTTCTTTACCCTTACTGGCGTGACAAGTCATGAAGTTGATATCAATGGAGGTGAAAATCTTCTTCCAGTCTTCCAATAATTCTGGCTTGTGATAGTGGTTACGACCAAGCAATAACACCGACTTGTTAGTTTTGCCTTTAGATTGACGGTTAAGTTGATCAAGAATCTTCTCAACTTCTTTACTTGGCGCACTGTATACCGCCTTTTGCTTCTGTTGCTTGAAGCTGTTCAGCTCTTTCGGCAACTGAATTGGGTTTTCCTGCACAAAGCGATTCGCCACAGCACCTAACTGGTTATTGAAACGATACGTGGTATCCAGGTGATGAATTGTCGAGCTCGCGAAACGATCTTTAAAACCTGTAGTTAAATCAACGTCTGCACCCGCAAATTGGTAGATGGATTGCCAGTCATCACCCACGGCAAAAATAGACGCTTGGTGCTCCGCTTTAGACTGGTTACACAGTGCCTCTACCAAGGCAAGGCGATCAGGAGAGATATCTTGATATTCGTCGATCATGATGAACTTCCAAGGCGAGATAAACTTACCTTTTTCGACGTACTGAGTTGCAC
>NZ_MCYD01000045.1:0-1928 GCF_002876325.1 Vibrio sp. 10N.261.52.A1 | reverse complement strand
CCATTAATGTCTGTCACACTTGGGTTCATTAAATGTAGGTACAGTGGGATGATGTCGAGTGGCGTTTTTAGCTTATTCGCATCTTCTCCTGGGTACGCTTTTGCGCGCATACGTGTTTGAGTGCCGCCCGGGTTGATCGCATTAACGCGGATGTTAGTGTCTTCAAGCTCATCCGCTAGGATTTGCATCATACCTTCGGTAGCAAACTTAGAGATCGCGTAAGTGCCCCAGAATGCACGGCCAGAGTGGCCAACGGTAGAAGAGGTAAATACGATACGACCTGCTTCCGCTTTCTTAAGAGCTGGCAGAAGTGCTTGAGTCATCAAGAATTCAGACTTCACATTGATCTGCATAACATCATCAAAAGTCTCTTCATCAATCTGCTCAAACGGGCTCAGAGTACCGAGAACGCCAGCGTTATGAAGTAGACCATCTAAACGACCGAACTGTGACTCAATGGTTT
This sequence comes from Vibrio sp. 10N.261.52.A1, assembly GCF_002876325.1. Taxonomy (NCBI): domain Bacteria; kingdom Pseudomonadati; phylum Pseudomonadota; class Gammaproteobacteria; order Vibrionales; family Vibrionaceae; genus Vibrio; species Vibrio sp. 10N.261.52.A1. Next base: position 1,465 of record NZ_MCYD01000045.1, on the reverse strand, counting down.
CAGCCATATCAATGTAGTTCTGCTTTGTCGCGCCTTTTAGATCTAATGGGATGATCGCAGGCTGTGGGTAACCAGCACTTTCGATTTCATCGTAAATAAATTCAAGGTTTTTAACATTGCGGCCTAGCAGAATAACTGTCGCGCCATGTTGAGCGAAGCTTAGTGCTGCTTGGCGTCCAATACCGGCACCAGCACCAGTAACCAAAATTACTTTATCTTTGAGGGCATCTGTAGAGATTGGGTAATCCACTGTGCTTATCCTTCTTTCTTTTATTATGTTCGCCATTCCATTGATGTTTAATCACACAGATAACCGCAGGAATGATGAGAAATTCTTGGTAATCGTGACAAGATGGTTACAATACACTAATTCATACATTAGGGGATATGACATTGGAATTTTTGTTGGACTACGGCTTGTTTTTAGCCAAGATTGCGACCGTTGTAATCGCCATCATCGCAATTTTAGTCATTGCTAAATCTGTGGGTGGAAAATCAAGCGCGATTAAAGGTGAGCTGGAAATCACGAACCTATCTGAACACCATAAACAGACAATCGAACAATTAGAGCACCATCTACACGATGATGCTTTCATCAAAGCCCGTGATAAAGCAGAAAAGAAAGCGGAAAAAGAGAAAGTAAAATCACGCGGTAAAGAAGTGAAAAAAGCAGCGAAAGAGGGCGAGCTTGATAGCAAGCGTGAACCACATCTATTCGTTCTTGATTTTAACGGCAGCATTGATGCGAAAGAAGTGGCTTCATTACGCGAAGAGGTAACGGCGGTTTTGGCTGTGGCTCGTGAAGGCGATGAAGTATTACTTAAGCTTGAATCTGGCGGTGGCATGGTTCACGGCTACGGTTTGGCGTCTTCTCAACTTGATCGTATCAAAGCAGCAGGTCTGCCTCTGACTATCTCGGTAGACAAAGTGGCGGCAAGCGGCGGCTACATGATGGCATGTATTGCAGACAAAATTGTGTCAGCGCCGTTCGCTATCGTTGGTTCTATTGGCGTTATCGCTCAACTGCCAAACTTCAACAAACTGCTTAAGAAGCACGATATCGAGTTCGAACAGCTAACAGCAGGTGAGTACAAGCGCACACTGACTATGTTTGGTGAGAACAGCGATAAAGCACGTGAGAAGTTTAAAGAAGAGCTAGAAGAGACACATGGTCTATTCAAAGACTTCATTCGCGACCACCGCCCAGCACTTGATCTTGATAAAGTGGCGACGGGTGAACACTGGTTTGGTACGCAAGCTCACGAACTTGGGCTGGTGGATGAGATCCGCACTTCTGATGACCTAGTCGTTGAAGCATGCAAAGACAAGACAGTGCTAGCGATTCACTATGTACAGAAGAAAAAGCTATCGGACAAGCTAGCAGGTGTGGCAGGTAAATCTGCAGACAGCGTGCTGATGAAGCTGATTGAACGCGGTCAAAAGCCGATCGTTTAATAGTGTTCGT
>NZ_MCYD01000044.1:0-460 GCF_002876325.1 Vibrio sp. 10N.261.52.A1 | reverse complement strand
GTAAAAAATCTTCGTATCGAATACCCATCTCGTCATGGAGTTCACGCCGCAGTTAAATCGCTTTCGTTCAATATTGAACGTGGTGAGATTGTTGGTGTTGTAGGCGAATCTGGTGCTGGTAAGTCAACGGTAGGTAACGCGGTTATCGATCTGTTGAGCCCTCCTGGTCGCATTGCTAGCGGCGAGGTATTTCTGGATGGCGAAAAAGTCTCTGGCTTATCTCCTGAACAGATGCGTTCTGTTCGCGGCTCAAAGATTGGTTTTATCTTCCAAGATCCAATGACGTCTCTTAACCCTCTATTCACCGTAGAACAGCAGTTAAAAGAAACGATTCACGCCAACATGAAGGTTTCTGATCAAGAAGCCTATGAACGCTCCCTCGACTTGATGAATCAAGTTGGTATCCCACAGCCAGAAAACCGCTTAAAACAGTATCCTCACCAATTCTCTGGCGGTATGC
>NZ_MCYD01000043.1:0-245 GCF_002876325.1 Vibrio sp. 10N.261.52.A1 | reverse complement strand
CATTAAACGCTTAACAAGCAAAACCAACACATAACTATTCACCACAAAGGCATATAGTAAGAAAAAACAGCATTATACTAGTGGTAATAAACACTCACAAAACCCTTACCACAACTTACTTGTAAAGCTAAAGCCATGGTTGAGAGCAGATCTCACTACCAATCATCAAAAACAAATAATTATTCCAAAAAACAATTAACACTATAGAAACATAATCTAATTTATCTATTTATATCAAACAGAAC
>NZ_MCYD01000042.1:0-1309 GCF_002876325.1 Vibrio sp. 10N.261.52.A1 | reverse complement strand
GGCGTTCAAGTTGGTGTTCACACACTAGCTGACTCTTCAGTTAACTTCGTGGTTCGCCCATGGGTTAGCACTGCTGAGTACTGGAATGTTTACTTCGATTTAATGCAAGCAATCAAAGAAGGCTTGGATAAAGAAGGTATCGAAATCCCATTCCCACAAATGGATGTTCACATGAACAAAGTTGAGGGCTAATAAAGCTTCGACAAATTGAATAAAAGGCGGATAACTTAGGTTATCCGCCTTTTTTCTTGGAGTGTATTTTCAGACTATTTCTACCAATACTGCTCAATAAGTCCATTAGCGAGTACCGCTGCGATAGCAAACATCATGGTTGCAACGGCGATGTCGATGCCTTTCTTAACATTTGGTTTAGACAGCGTTGGGCCAAGCTTTGCGGCTCCCAGTGAGAGCGAGTAAAACCAAACGAACGAAGCCAATATGGTTCCCATAGCAAACGCGATTCTGTCGTTACCTTCAAACTGTCCGCCAATCGAACCAAGAATCACAACTGTATCCAAATAGAGGTGTGGGTTTAATACTGTAACTGCCAATGCTCCTAGGATGACAGTACGTTTACCACGAGCCAATATTTCACCTTTTGATTCCTTGTCTGATGGCGCTTTAAAAGCACTACGCAGCGACAACAAACCATAGACAGTCAGGAAAGCGATACCACCTAGTGTCACTGAAGTGAGCAGGACTTCATTTTGCGACAAGATAGCGCCACCACCAAAAATGCCTAGCGAGATAAATAGGGTGTCGAGCAAGCTACAAATCGTTGCTGTGGTTAAATGGTGATTGCGCTTTATCCCTTGATTTAGGACGTACGCATTTTGTGCGCCAATAGGGATAATCATGCTTGCCCCTAGACCAAAACCTTGTAATAAAACCCAAAAACTCATTTTAACCTCCCATTTAATTAACGACACATACTGGTTATAAGGGGAAGATACTCCGCTCCTTGTGATAAGTATAATTAATGATTTTAATCCATTATTAGAGTTGCTAATGTAGGGTGAGGCTTGATTAAAAAGGGAGCAAAGTGATGCGTGGTTTGGATTATAAATGGATAGAAGCGCTGGATGCTGTCGTTAAACAACGCAGTTTTGAAAGGGCGGCAGAGCAGTTATATATCTCCCAATCAGCAGTGTCGCAACGCATTAAACAGCTAGAAAAGTGGCTCGCTCAACCTGCTTTGGTAAGGGAAAACCCACCTAGGCCAACCCCGGCTGGTAAAAAGTTACTAGGCTTATATCGTCGAGTCCGTTTGTTGGAGCATGAACTCGTTCCCGAGCTGATGAATGAAGAT
>NZ_MCYD01000041.1:0-1052 GCF_002876325.1 Vibrio sp. 10N.261.52.A1 | reverse complement strand
ACTTTTGCCAAAGGTTCATAAGCCGTCACGGCTTCTTGTGCTTCCTTGTCCTCTTTTGCAAACTTATCCGCAATCTTGTCTAGTTCGACCTTAAGTGCGTAATCAAGCGTATCGCCCTCTTCAATCCAGCCACGAACAATTGCATGATAAGTCTTTTGCATCTCATGGTTAGCGAACATCGGCATCACCTCAGAAGCCACTTCACTTGAGAGTGCGAACACCAATACGCCAGAAGTCGGCCTATCTAAACGGTGCAATGGGAACACGTGTTGACCAATTTGGTCACGCAAAGTCTGCATCACAAATTGAGTCTCGTGTTTATCTAGCCATGAGCGGTGCACCAGCATTCCTGCAGGCTTATTTACCGCGACAAAGTACTCATCTTGATAAATGATCTCTAACATTAGGCGCATACCTCATCAATGCTTTGAATCGTCACTAGTAGCTCAGCTTTGTCCGCCTCGTTTCTCCACACTTCACCAAAATATGGATGAATAGCAAACCCTTTAGGTAAAGGCATTTGCGCGTCAATCATCGCATTGATCTTTACGACGAAGACCCACTGTAGCCACTCTTCGGGTTGCAGTGAATCGATAGCAAAAGGTTCAACGCTCGCCAGAGCTTCATCCGACGGTGCGACGCTACTCCATAGAGAGCATTGGCGCATTTGTTGTTCTAATTGTTGAAGTAATGGAGGTAACTTTGTGGCAGCTGTCATTTTTCACCAAGTTATTTATCTAGTGACCTTGAAATTGGGGCATAGAGTACCATCTATTGAGGAAAGAAAGTTAGGAGCTTATTACTATGGAAACCATTCACACGCTCACTCAGTTATTGAAGAATAGCGGTTGCCAATACGATATCTACGATCTTGGTCGTCGTATCCAGAAAATCGACAACACCTTATTCTCAGATGTTGAGCAAGGGAAACAGCCATACCCATTTCCACTTCAGAAACAAGCTCACTTAGCGATCAGCTACTGGAATGAACAAAAGCAGCCATGGATCTGGTTCTTAAAATTCAAACTGGATGAAAGAGGCCTACTCAACCA
>NZ_MCYD01000040.1:0-970 GCF_002876325.1 Vibrio sp. 10N.261.52.A1 | reverse complement strand
TACTTCTGCAGAAACTCGTAACTCAATATTTGGTGAAATTAGAAATGAAATATCAGATCTAGTTTCATATATGAAGGAAGTTGGTGTAGATAAGGAAATTCTTGGCTTCAGTAACTCAAGAATGGCTTACAATGACATGCTAGCGCGTCTAGCAATTATTTTGGAACAAGATAATTTAAGGTATCAGTTGTCGGATGGCAACCTAAATTCTAGATATCGAAGTGATGTTTCATTTAGCGATAATATTATGGAGGCAATTAAATTTTCATTGCTATTTTTCTCTAAAGTGAAAATTTTCACCCTAGAAAATGACATAGAGTTAAACTTAACTAAAGCTTCAAGTCTCAGTTGGCTTTACTCAATATCTAGTGCTTACTTGAAAGAGTATATTAACGAGAATGATACCACTAAGCTGCTTGAGTCATTTGTCCATTTGGAAATTGTAAAATCTCATGTAAGAAAGAATGAAACACTGCCTTTGGTTTCATTAGATTACTTTAAGTTTGGAGAAACTTATCTCAGGGAAATTGCATTCTTATATATTGAACGCTCATCATCCCGAGTAATGTCACAAGGTTCATTGGTTGTACGAGATATTATTATAAACTTATCATGTTTTGTTAATGGGATAGTAATGTCTAACCCTCTTGAAGAAAGAATGATGCATGAGTTAGTTGAAAGATTGTATGATGGGTCTAAAGGTGATGTTAAATTACTAATTGAATCCCTTTCGGAAAATTGGTTGGGTGAAAGTTGTGAAGAATAAAGAAATAGAACGAAGCTGGTTTAAAGCTCAAGATTTATGTAATTACCATAAACAGTTAAGAGCTATCACGTTGCATGATGAATCTCGTACCAATCACCAGCTGAATATTGAATTCAACTCAGGGATAACAGCTATATGTGGGAAGAATGGATCTGGTAAATCATCTTTACTAAGAACTATTTATAACTACTTTACTAATGACTC
>NZ_MCYD01000039.1:0-1562 GCF_002876325.1 Vibrio sp. 10N.261.52.A1 | reverse complement strand
ATCGAGCATCTTGGTTTGGTAAGGGTATTCTTTGGCCAGCTCACGTAAGAATTCATCTCGGCCGTTGGCAAACACCTCTTGAAGTGCGAGTACGTCGTAGCCTTTGACATACTGAGGGATCAGGTCGTAGCGGTCACCAATATGGGAGGCGATCGCAGGAAGAGCCCAAATGTTATACGTCATGACCTTCAACGTATTCGCATCAGGGTTCGGTTGCTCGTCTACTTTTTCTGGAGTGATGGTGTAGTGAATGTCATCGTAACGTGCTGTGTTATCAGCTTTGAGTGCGAGCTCGGTATTCAGGTCAAAGGCATCGGTCGTACTGCGATGAATATTACGGTCATCGTAGAGTCTCAAATTAACATCAGCAGCACTTAAGCCATGTTGTAGAGTAGAGTTGTACCAGTGTCCATTCATGGTTTGATTAAGGGTGATACTTTCACCCACAGTATTCGAAACCACAGTATTGAATTGATAAGTTTCCTCTGATTTGACACCCGTCCAACGATTAAAGCTGATCAGTTTTTTGGTTTCCCAAGGGCCAATTTGTTCAACGTGTTGTTGCCATTCGTCTCCATATTTAAGGAGGTCAGTACCACTGTGACTGGCTTGAATCGTCATTACTTGATTGGTGTTATTGGTCAGATACACGTCGGTATCGGCGATAGCCGGGGTAGATAAGAATGAAGCTGATGCGAGTAATGCACTTAAGCTAGTCCATTGATTTTTCATTGGTTACGTTATCCTTACTAATGGGTGTAATGAATAACGTAGTCAATAGATATTGCGCTTGAGTTATAACTCTATAAGCAATATTAAATTATGAGATATATGCCAAGGTTTTATAAATTTGACCATCTATTGAAGATGAAAATATTGTTCTGATGGAATGAGAAGTGTTACGCGCGCGCAATAAAGTTGGAAGGTGAATTGGTATCGGTTAAGAGAATGAACAATAAGTCGTTTTCAGAGGATGTGTTAATTTTGGAATTGTTGAGTAATTTACTCTTGGCTGGTAAACAGAAACTCGAAAAACAGGTATGATAGTAGCGTTTTTAATCCTGAACTGGGAAAGTCATGGCAAAGTTAACACTCCAAGAGCAGATGCTTAAAGCTGGCTTGGTAAATGAGAAAAAATTAAAGAAGGCGAAGAAAGGCTCTAAAAAGTCTCGCGTTCAAGCTCGTGAAGCAAAAGCAGCGGCAGAAGAAAACAAACTGGCGCAGCAAGCAAAAGACAAAGAATTAAACCAGCAGCTGAAAGAGAAACAGTTGAGCAAAGAGATCAAAGCTCAAGTGAAACAGCTGATTGATATGAATAAGATTGACCAGAAAAATGGTGAGATCAAATATAACTTCACCGACGGTACTTTGGTTAAATACCTATACGTAGAAGAGCTGACTCAAAAGCAATTGAGTAAAGGTATCTTGAGTATTGCGCGTCAGGGCGAAAGCTATGTGGTTATTCCAACAGCGGTAGCAAACAAAATCGCTATGCGTGATGAAGAATCAATCGTTGATACTCAAACGGCAAGTAGCGATGAAGTTGATGAAGATGACCCGTA
>NZ_MCYD01000038.1:0-990 GCF_002876325.1 Vibrio sp. 10N.261.52.A1 | reverse complement strand
GATGCCATACGGATAAAGCGAGCGGTTCCGCTTATCCCGCCACGAGAAGGGGCAGCCTTCTGGGAGCAAGGACATCCTCGCAATTTAGCAGTAGGTTGTCAGAAGCTCTACTGCTCCAACAAGAAGTGGAAAAGCGTTATGGCTATCATAAGCGCTCGCTATCAGAGACAGCAATGTATCGAGTGAAACAGTTGTTAGGTGGGAAATTAAGCCTGAGGAACTACAACGCTCAAGTGGGTGAGACTTACGCCATGATTAAAGCGCTGAACAAGCTTACAGGGCTTGGTATGCCTGAAACTCAGTATGTTGTTTAATAATCACTCAATTTCGGGCGGTTTGGTTTTCTATCCGAATTACGCAACAAAGCCGTGAAAAGTGTAACGCTTTAGACGTTAATCACTAGATCTTGGTTTGATTAGAAATTCAATCAAGGCTAAGAAATCAAAGATAAGTCTTAACTCATACTCATTCGTTAGCTAAGACTTATCTTTCTTGCTCATTACTGTAAAAGAATCGATGTTTCCAGTAGGTGTTGCGCCTCGCCACTTAGATGAGGGAGCTCTGACATGATTCTTTTCAGCTTGTCGTCGATAGACTCCACTTCACTCAAAGAACGAAACGCAAGAATAGCTTGCTCAGGCTCACTGCTCACATAACCTTTCAACGTATTAAGTTGAATTTTGTTCGCGTTTTCGACTTTGGACAGGGCGATATTGATTGTCTCAATATTGATAGTTAACTCATTGCTTTTAAACATTTTTATTATTTTATGGTTGTTTCCAGTTGAGCGCACATTAACACAACGAAGGATTCGAACATTGACCGAGATTATAAAACTAGAACAATTCTGAGAGACAGTAAGAGTAGTAAAGGGGAAACTAAAGATAATTTAAGTAGTTAGCGTACTACTTCAAAGTATGAAAATTATCTTTGAAGATTGAGTTTGATCTAAGGGGATAAACGATGAACTTGAGTTGGAGCGTGCAGCGG
>NZ_MCYD01000037.1:0-10970 GCF_002876325.1 Vibrio sp. 10N.261.52.A1 | reverse complement strand
GCAGCAGCCAGTGGTCATGCTAACGCTGGAGAATGTGGCAGCGTAACAATCGCAGACATGAACTGGAACTCTGCAACTCTTATCGCCAACATCGACCAATTCATCCTTGAGCATGGTTACGATTGCGATGCCGAACTCATCCCTGGCGACACTATGCCAACCGGCACATCCATGATTGAAAAAGGCCAACCAGATGTTGCACCGGAACTATGGAGTAACAGCCTAAAAGACGCTCTTGATAAAGGTGTTGAAGAGAAACGTCTTCGCTACGCAGGTAAAGCTCTTGTAAATGGTGGTGAAGAGGGTTTTTGGGTTCCTGCTTACCTAGTTAAACAAAACCCAGAAATGGCAACAATCGAAGGTGTACGCAAGAACGCTGCGTTGTTCAAGCACCCTGAAGACCCAGATACATCCGCATTTTACAGCTGTCCAGCAGGCTGGAACTGTCAAATCAGTGCCGCTAACCTGTTTGACGCACTTAACCTAGAAGAGAGCGGTTTTACCATCGTAGACCCTGGCTCAAGTGCTGGTTTATCTGGATCTATCGCGAAAGCTTATGAACGTGAAGAAGCTTGGTTCGGTTACTACTGGGCACCAACTGCAGTTCTTGGCAAATATGACATGGTAAAAGTCGACTTTGGAAGTGGTGTTGATAAAGAAGAATTTATCAGCTGTACGACCCAAGAAGGCTGTGAATCTCCTAAAGCAACCATGTACCCGCCTTCTCCTGTCCACACCATTACCACTGAAAGTTTTGCATCGCGCGCACCGGAAGCGTACGACTACTTTACTAAGCGTGGTTTCACCAACGAAAAAATGAATGCTTTACTAGCTTGGATGGAAGACAACCAAGCGGATGGTGAAGAAGCGAGCATACATTTCTTGAGTGAATTCCCAGAAGTATGGCACCCATGGGTTTCTGAAGAAGTCGCAAAAAAGGTTGAAGCTGAGCTTTAATAACAATGCTTAGAGAGTAGTTATATTTGTCTATGGCTACGCTTCAATACAATGGAAATAACGTCGCTATACTTGATGTTATTCGTAATTCGGAGCCTTGTTCACATCGCATTTTAGTGTGTTGAACAAGTGGCTCCGAACTATAAGGATATAAAATGGCTGACAGCAATTGGTTATCGAACTTCCCGGAAATGGAACGCTCTGATTTGCGAGCAATTAAAAAGACGCTAGACGGCGCATATCGTGAGTTTTCCCGTGAATACGGAGAAATGATCGAATCATTATTTGACCCTCTTCTTTCCTTCCTAGTTTGGTTTGAAAAACTTCTCATCTCTACCCCTTGGCTGATCGTTCTTGGCGTTTGCACGGGCTTAGTTTATGCCGCCAGTCGCTCTTGGAAATTGGCTCTAGGTTGTGTGCTATCTCTACTTCTCATCGGCTACTTTGGTATGTGGGAAGACACAATGCGGACACTCAGCATCATCACTGTGTGTACCATAGTTTCTATCTTCCTAGGTATTCCTATTGGTATCGCCATGGCGCGTTCTAATCGCGCACAATCGATCGTGACACCACTGCTGGATATTATGCAGACAATGCCTGCGTTTGTTTACTTAATCCCAGTGGTTATGCTGCTTGGTATTGGTAAAATTCCAGGTCTTATCGCAGTGGTTATTTACGCAATCCCCCCTGTGATTCGATTAACTAACTTAGGTATTCGTTTAGTCGATAAAGAAGTGTTAGAAGCTGCGACTGCTTTTGGTGCGAGCAAGAAACAGCGTTTATGGGGCGTTCAGTTACCACTGGCAATGCCAACCATCATGGCAGGTATAAACCAAACCATCATGATGGCCCTATCAATGGTTGTTATTGCGTCTATGATTGGTGTTAAAGGCTTAGGACAACCGGTCCTTAAATCGATTACCAACCAATATTTCACTCTAGGCTTGATGAACGGCTTCGCCATTGTTGCACTCGCGATTCTGTTTGACCGAGCATCACAGGCTTATGCGCGTAGAACCAATGCCCACCTAGGAGGGTTCAAACATGACTAAACCATTAATCGAAATTAGTGGCCTGTTCAAAGTGTTTGGGCCTAAACCTTTGTCCGTAATGGACCGCGTTAAGAATGGCGAGCATAAAGATGCGATTCTCGCCGACACCGGTCATACCGTTGGCCTTAAAGAAATTAACCTTCAGATAAATCGCGGTGAGATCTTTGTGATTATGGGGCTTTCAGGCTCAGGTAAATCAACACTCATCCGTCACTTCAACCGCTTAATTGACCCGACTCAAGGTAAAATCACGGTAGAAGGCATCGACGTAATGAGCTTGAATACCAAAGAACTGGAAGAGTTTCGTCGTCACAAAATGTCGATGGTATTTCAACGCTTTGGGTTGATGCCACACCGAACTGTCGTTGAGAACGTCGCCTATGGTTTGGAAGTCCAAGGTATCAAGAAAGATGAGCGCCTATCAAAAGCAAATGAGTGGTTGGAAACCGTAGGTTTAAAAGGGTATGGTAATCAGTACCCTGCCCAACTTTCCGGTGGTCAACAACAACGTGTCGGCTTATCACGCGCCCTGTGTACTAACGCTGAAATTTTGTTAATGGATGAAGCCTTTTCTGCACTCGACCCTCTCATTCGAAGCGAAATGCAAGATCAGTTAATTGAACTTCAAGAGAAACTCCATAAAACCATTGTCTTCATCACCCATGATCTAGACGAAGCCCTCCGCCTAGGTGACCGCATCGCTATCCTTAAAGATGGCGAGTTAGTACAGCAAGGCACGCCTCATGAAATCCTACTTAACCCTGCCGATGATTACGTTGAGGCATTCGTAAAAGACGTGAATCGCGCTCGTGCTTTGACTGTAGAAACAGTTATGCAGCCTCCTTTGTATCGAATCACCTCAGAGACCATCGAAGGTGCATTGGCTCAAATGAAGATGCTCAAGCACGATTACGCTTATCACGTTACTGACGATGGCTATCAAGGTTTGGTCACAAAAGAGAGCTTACAAGACGCAGTTGAAGATTCTTCGGTTCACGATTTCAGTGATGAGATCTACGAAGAAGTTCCTGCGGTATTACCTGATGCAGTGATTGAAGAAGTTCTGCCAGACACCATGTCTTGCGACTATTCTCTTCCGGTCGTGGACGAAGATGGGAACCTCAAAGGTGAACTAGAGAGAAGCGCTGTTGCCGACATCTTCTCAGAAACAAGCGAGGAAGAAGTAGAACCTATCCCAAAGCCAAAAATTGACAAAGCGTCTTAGTCCAAGTCCAACTTGGACAAAGGCGTAACCAATTACTTTATTAACACTGAGGCCACCACTATTCAGCAACAGGGTGGCCTTTTATTTAGTTTGCTAGATTTAGAGGAAACGAGGTTTTTTAGCACTAGAGTCCAAGCCTTTCTCCTATTACACACCTAAGTTCATATTTTGTAAGTGAAAATACGTATAATCAATCCGTTAGGTTTATCACAAAGATAGCCACAAGCATGGCTTAATGTCGATTTATTCTGCTGTTTATAAGGCAACCAGTTGAAATTATTCCAGAAAATGACTAAAACTTAAGAGTGCAAACGAGTATTAGACTTCTCGATGATGTAAGGATTTACAGCTCAATAAAAGGACTTAGTTTGATGAACTCGACTTTAACGTCAGACACACCTTCAGGTGAAAATAAGCAACAAAATGAAGAGCTTGTGGATGAAAGCGTACTTGAACAGATGGTTCGAGATACCAGTCCGGAGATTATTCCAATTTTAATCGACCACTATGTGACAGAGTCACAGGCTCGTTTACTCACCATTAAAGAAGCAGTTAGCAACAACGACGCTCAAACGCTCGAGTTTGAAGTACATACCCTTGGTAGTACCGCACTTTCGCTAGGTAACCGGCCTTTAGGTAAGTTAGCAAGAGCATTAGAACAGCAGTGTTTAGAAGCGCACCATGAACAAGCCTTTCTGCAGGTTGGCGAGTTAATCGAACTTGCAGAGCGTTCAATCAACGCGTTATTAGAAAGAAAAGAAGCCGGTTTTAGTTAACGCTCTTTCACTAGATATAAATTAGTTAAATAGCTCAACATAGTCATTATCGATTTACGTTTCATGGTCATCTGTTCGCGTAAACAGACTAAACTCAAATAAGACAGCGCGCCCGTAAGTAACAAAGACAGCCGACTCGTATCTACGCTCAAACATCACTATGTTATTGATTGGTTAGGATAAAGTTTCAAAAGGAATTACACAATGCGCCCTAAGGTATTGTTAGTTGAAGACTCCACCTCCCTCGCCGTACTTTACAAGCAGTACGTAAAAGACGAGCCATACGACATATTTCATGTCGAAACTGGAACTGAAGCAAAAACATTTATAGAGAGACACGTCCCACAACTGGTCATCCTCGATCTAAAACTGCCTGATATGCCAGGTGAAGAGGTATTAGATTGGATCAGTGATAACGACATCCCAACCGCTGTAATCATCGCGACAGCCCATGGTTCAGTGAACATTGCCGTTGACCTAATTCAGCGCGGTGCGGAAGACTTCTTAGAAAAGCCAATTCAAGCCGACCGCCTAAAAACATCGGTTAACCTACATCTGCGCAGAGCCAAACTCGAAAATCTAGTCGACAATATTCAAAGCAAATTCGATCGTGACCGTTTCCATAACTTCATCGGTTCTTGTTTACCGATGCAAGCCGTTTATAAAATCATCGACTCAGTTGCTCCGACAACCGCAAGTGTGTTCATCAATGGCGAGAGCGGGACAGGTAAAGAAGTATGCGCAGAGGCTATTCACCAAGAGAGTCAGCGTGGTGATAAACCATTCGTTGCCATCAACTGTGGTGCTATCCCCCGCGATTTAATGGAAAGCGAAATCTTCGGTCATGTCAAAGGCGCATTTACCGGTGCAACAACCGATCGTAAAGGTGCTGCAATGCAAGCACACGGTGGCACACTGTTTCTGGATGAACTTTGTGAAATGGAATCGGAAATGCAGAAAAAGCTCCTTCGATTCCTACAAACCGGGACTTTTACCCCGTTAGGTGGCAACCGAGAAATCAAAGTAGATGTCAGAATCATCTGTGCGACTAACCGTGACCCTCTCGTCGAAGTAGAAGAAGGTCGATTCCGTGAAGACCTATACTATCGTGTACATGTGGTGCCTATTGAGATGCCACCGCTGAGAGAAAGAGGAAGTGACATTGTCACTCTAGCTAACCACTTTTTGAAACTTTACGCCAAACAAGACAAGAAGAAATTCAAGTCTATCGATAAAGAGACACAAGGTTTACTTAAGCGCTATCCATGGCCGGGCAATGTTCGTCAGCTACAAAACATCATTCGCTACATCGTAGTGTTAAACAATGAAACCAGTGTAACCAAAGAGATGTTACCTGCTCCGATCAATAAAGCAGACGCTACAACCTCAAAAAGCGTTACGCCAATACGTAGCGCTGTTGTGGAAGCTGTGTCGCCAGTTGTTCAAGAAGGTAAGCTGCCTCCAGTCACACCAGAAGAGCTTGAGCGTTCATCTGTCTCTCAAGACACAAATGATCCAATGACACCGGCATTTACCACTAGTGACGGTGCGATACGTCCAATGTGGCAGATAGAACGCGAAGCCATTCAACATGCGATCAATCATTGTGATGGAAATGTGTTAAACGCTGCCGTTTTATTGGAGCTGAGTCCTTCCACTGTTTACCGTAAGAAACAGGCTTGGGAGTCTGAAGATGAGTGTAACCAAGCCTAATTTGGATACTCAAGCTCAACCAATTCAGGTTCAGGGGCATTTAGTTCCTGAACCTGAAGAGATTTGGCTGCTCATCGATAGCCAAACCTTTGGTGGAATTGAAACGCATGTCATTGAGCTCGCCCTTGGTTTACTTAAACATAACCGCAAAGCTAGAGTCGTCCTGCTCACCAAGTTTGCTCCTCTTCCCCCAGTGATAACACGCTTAAAAGATTCAGACCTGCCTTACAGTCAACTTAGCGACTTAGCACCAAGTAAAACCAATTCATTTTCGCAACTTAAACAGGCAATCACGCAATATAAACCCACGCATATCCATGCTCATGGATACAAAGCAAGCATTGTGAGTAAACTGGTGAAGCTAGTGACCCCAAGCCATTGTAAGCCTCGTCAAATATCGACGTATCATGCAGGCGAAACACCTAAAGGAAAAGTTTGGCTCTACGATTTTTTAGATAGATATACTGGATTCCTGTCTAATCACTGTTTTGTTGTCAGCAACAAAATACAAGATAAGATCCCGTCACGAACTACCCTGCTTAATAATTTCATTGCGATCCCTGACAGCTCTCCGAATGCTCAACATTTAGTTAACGGAAGCAACAGTACACAAATTTATCACATAGGTTTTGTTGGCCGTTTAAGCCACGAAAAAGCGCCAGACCGTTTTGTTGCTCTTGCACAGTTTGCGGCTAATCATAAGTTTCACCTATTTGGAAATGGCCCTGAAAGGCAAACGCTCGAAAAGAGTAAACCAAATAACTTAACGTTCCATGGACACCAAACCAGTATGGACAATGCATGGAAAACCATTGATGTTTTAGTCATACCATCTCGTTACGAAGGTCTACCTATGGCGGCATTAGAAGCCATGGCTCGTGGCATACCGGTTATAGCGACCAACGTTGGTAATCTATCGCAGCTGATTCAGCATGAAGACAATGGTTACATCGCTACAAATGAAAGCGAACTCACTGCATGTTTAACGAGTTGGTTTGACCTCCCTTCTCAAGACAAGCAGACTATGGGAATGAAAGCCAAAGCGACCATCCGCAAGCATTACTCTCCACAAGCTGTTATTCCCCAGATCCTAGCCTGCTACAGTGCATAACATTGCCACACCATAGATTCAATCCAAATAACAATGGCAAGCGCGTTTCCAATTTGATTCTCATTTTGACCCGCCTCAACTCAACGTTTTAGAAAAATCTAAATTGAACACAAATACAATAACTTAGTATCAGTTGATATGTGGCATTCACCTTGCTATGTCTTTAGTTGAATAATAAAAAACGCTAGGGATTTACAATGAGAGACCAAGTTAACCGAACACCGCTAATTTTAGGGCTCTCATTCCTAAGCCTTGTTATTGGTGCTGCTTGGTATCTCGTTCCTCACCCGGTCGTTGTAATAGTACTTGCTTTTATACCTTTGGGTGCTCTATTCGTTGTTAACAGAGCGTTTTACTTTGTTCTACTGTTCGTTGTCTTCTCATTCTTTAGAATTCACGAAGCACTTTCCGTCCTCTATCCGATGAAAATCCCTTTGTTGCTTTCTATAGGCGCACTGTCTGCTCTACTCTGGCATGCGTTCGTCAGTAAAGAGCTGAAAATCTTCTGGCATCACTCTTTCAATTGGCTCGCCATATTTTGGGTTCTTATCATCATTGGTATCGTATTCGCATCGAATAGGCCGATCGCATTAGCTGAGTTTAAAGGGATTTATTGGAAAATTATCGTTATGACACTCGCGATCATGTGGCTAGTGAATACCACCGAGGATCTTGCGAAAACGGCGATGATGATCATATACGCGGGGGCTCTGGTCAGTACCATCGCGGTTTACAACTCAATCAACGGTATTGGTTTGGTTGAAGGCACACGCGTAACCATAGGTCGTGATTTTGGGTCAATGCTCGGAGACCCTAACGATTTGGCGCTAGTATTAATGTTCCCTCTCGCATTTACTATCAGTCAAGCCAGCACTTCCGGAGTCCCATTGTTTAAACGAATTATAAGTGGCTTCGTTTGCGTGTTACTGCTCGCAGCTATCATCGCAACGCAGAGCCGTGGGGGACTATTAGGGTGTATTGCCGTAATTGGTATATTTGCTTGGAAGTGGGTTCACTCTAAACTCTTGTTAATGCCTGGCGGAGCAATTGCCGCTGTCGTCCTTTACTTAGTTGCCGGAATATCAGACAGAGCTTCAGGAGGTGCCGCCGAAGTAGGGATTGATGAATCCGCCATGGGGCGAATCTACGCGTGGGAAGCGGCGTTCAAAATGGCGTTAGACAACCCATTAACCGGTGTAGGACTAAATAACTTCTATTCTAACTACTTTTTTTATAGCGCTTATTGGGATGGATTAAATCATGCTGTGCACAGCACCTGGTTTGGCGTTTTAGCTGAAACTGGATTTATTGGGTTGATCATTTTCGTAGGGCTTATCGTATCTCTGATCAAAACCTCTCGTGCCACTTTGGCGCGACTTAAAACTGCGGGTTCCAATGTCCCACCAGAACTCAATGCTGTCGCCTACGCGGTCTACGCAGGCCTGATCGGCACCATTGTGTCCGGCACTTTTCTAACTCAGGGCTTCAACTGGCCGATTTACATCCTTGCAGCACTCACAGTTTGCGTTTCAAACGTATCTCAAACTGCTTGTCAAAATGAGAAAATCTAAAAGCTAAACCTTAACTCATTGAAAATATGGGCTTTAGTATATGGCACATAATATGAAAGTACTTCTATATAACAACAGAGAAGGAATTTCATTATGACGTCAGCAAGCATCCATCAATTTAAACACTGGCTTAAGTTTCACCCTAATTCTCGAATTAGAAATGTTTTTTTCATTTTGAAAAACATCAGAAGCGCCGAGCTCCCTACACCTCAGATCTTCAATCGTTGCCTGTATCAAACACACAAATTGATTGTGAATGTCATCGGGGGATTTACTCGTTTTTGCTACTGGACCCCAGCGTTCAAAGGCAGAGTCGCACAGTGTGGTAAGCGCCTATATTTGTATGGAGGCCTACCTTTCGTAAGTGGACCACTGCAAATTTCAATTGGGAATGACTGTCGTATATCGGGTCACACCACATTTTCAGGGTGTACGCAGCCGCTCGACGGTTTGGAACATCCGTTACTGTCAATTGGTAATAATGTTGATGTGGGTTGGCAATCAACTATCGCGGTAGGCAAACGAGTGATTATTTCCGACAATGTCCGAATTGCTGGCGGTGCCTTTCTTTTTGGTTATTCTGGCCACCCACTTGATGCGACACGTCGTGCAAACGGTGAAGGTGATGACCCACAACAGATTGGCGACATCATACTAGAGCGAGATGTTTGGCTAGGGACCAATGTAACTGTCAAAGGCGGCGTGACAATTGGTGAAGGTGCCGTGATTGCTGCCGGTAGCGTTGTAACCAAAAATATCGCCCCATTCTCTATTGCCGCAGGTAATCCCGCACGAGTGGTTGGGGAAATAAAATCCGTAGAAGTGACAGAGTCGGATGTTTTTGATGCATTTGAGACTCACGGAGGTGACCATGCGTGATTTAATCGTATTCGGTGAAGACTTCGGCGGACTTCCATCGTCAACCCAGCACTTAGTTCGCCAACTAGCTAAAACACATAAAGTACTTTGGATTAACTCTATTGGCCTCAGACAGCCGCGCTTAAGCGTGAAAGATGTAACACGTGCATTCAATAAGTTGTTTGGTAAGACCAACGCAATCACCCAGAACATGTCGGACTCTGCGGGCCTCAGCAACATTAAAGTCGTCAACTTGAGAACCATCCCTGCTCCTGCATCATACACTTCACGCAAGCTCGCTCAAATGATGATGTTGAAACAGTTAAAACCAATGATTGAAGAGCTTAACTTACAAGCCCCAATCCTGTGGACATCACTTCCTACTGCAGTTGATCTGTGTGGGCATCTGGGGGAGTCTGCTGTGGTTTATTACTGCGGCGATGATTTCAGTTCGCTCGCAGGCGTTGATCACCAAACTGTCGCTGAGCACGAATCTAAACTTATCGATAAAGCGGATCTGATTTTCGCAGCGAGTAAAGAGTTAGTGAAAAAGTTTCCTAAATGTAAAACGCAGCTTCTTCCACACGGCGTTGATGTTGAGCTATTTTCTACACCAGTAGCCAGAGCTGAAGACCTGCCAAGTAGTCATCGTCCGATTGCAGGGTTTTATGGCAGCCTGTCGAAGTGGCTAAACTATGACATGATCGGACATGTTGCTCACGCAATGCCTGAATGGGATTTTGTATTCATTGGGCCTAACGAGCTTGATACGCTAATGTTACCAAAGTTACACAATGTCCATTACCTTGGCCCAAGACCACATCACACCTTACCAAGTTACTCACAACATTGGGATATTAGTTTGCTGCCCTTTGTAGACAATGAGCAAATACAAGCGTGTAGCCCCCTTAAGCTGATGGAATACTTAGCTGCAGGCACACCCATAGTAACAACACCATTCCCTGCCATGGCGTCTTATCAGAAGTACGTTACAGCAATCAATAATGCCCAGGAAATGATCCAAGCACTTAACAACGCTCGCCAACTCACTCACTCACCTATCTCTATCGTAGAAAAAGACAGCTGGAAAAACCGTGGCAACTTCGTACATTGGATGCTGGAGCTATTATGAACAATCTCAAGCTGCGTTTATTAAACATATTGAACGGGATGTGGCGTCAGCGCTACGTGATTGTAATCCCTATTCTTATCTTGCCATTTGTGGGGTTTGGTGTGAGTAAACTTGCGCCAACAAAATACGATTCGCACACCAGTATGCTGATACAAGAAACGGCGAAAATGAATCCATTTCTTGAGGACATCGCCGTTTCTACCATGCTTAAAGACAGAATGAGTGCACTTAGAACCCTGTTACACAGCCGTCACGTTCTTTATTCGGTGGCAGAAGAACTTCAGCTAACAACACCTAATATGTCGGAAGCTCAAAAACAAGAGATCATTACTGATTTGTCGGAACGTTTATCTGTTACTCAAATGGGTAAAGATTTCTTAAAGATAAGTCTTACCTCTAACACGCCGATCGGTATGGAAGAGACACTTAGTTCCGTCAGCGAGCATTTTATTGAGCAAATATTGGCTCCAGAACGTTCGTCGATCCAAGACTCGAGTAGTTTCCTTAGAATTCATATCGACGAACGAAGCGCTGAACTGGCAAAGGCGGAAGAAGAGTTAGCGAGATATATT
>NZ_MCYD01000036.1:0-1062 GCF_002876325.1 Vibrio sp. 10N.261.52.A1 | reverse complement strand
TAAAGAGCCTGTGTGCAGGCTCTTTTACTAAAAGGTTTAAGGTGAGTTTTCGCTGTTATGATTGGGATACGTCGCGATAAAAGTAACGCTCACAAATCGTTGGTTTGACACGTTTAATAGCGTGCGAAATTAAAGCGACGATGAGAACTGAGAATACGATTCTTCCCCAGAATATGGTGTAAAAATCAGCCCCGATCAGTAAGATCAACAAGGTGTCTTCAATCAAACTGTGGAGCAGATTGAGTAGCATAATGGCGGTAAACACGTCTCTTGCGGCTATATGTCCTTTCTTTGCTTCGTTGATCAATAGACCTCCTCCGAACGAAAGACCGAGCGTGATCCCTATGATGGTTAGATTGGTCGCATCTTTGCTGATGCCTAGTAGTCTTAAAAATGGTCGTAGCAGCAGAGCCATTAACTTCTCGATGCCAAGAACCTTTAAAACTTTAAGTAACAGTAGCAGTGCTGAAATCACCATGAATATCACTGCAAAGTTTTTGAGTTGTTCGATAGCCCAACCGATGTAACTGTTATCTGACGATACTTCTGGCTGCCATAAGACGGTTGCTGGATAGTTGAGTAAATCTCCGTATTGATAGCTGAGATTCAGTAGCCATGCCAATACCAAGCTGCCGCCGACTCTGACTGATAAGGTGGCAAGCCAACTTACCCCTGCTTTTTTCGCGATTGCGCCTTCGATTGGTAGCGAATGAGCGAGCAGCATCATGCTGCCTAACACAGAAGCTTGAGCAACCGTTAAAGAAACATCGGAGTTGATGAGAATAATTAAGCCAGCGTAGATATTGGTGAGGATGGTAGTGGCCCACACTAGGCCCATCTCTTTTGGTAACCCAACGCTTTCCATTATTGGGCTTAACCATTCACTCAGAATCACTATGCCGCCAAGCTCTTCTACGACTTTTATGACGATGATAATTGGAATCATGATCCGAAAAAGCGTTGAGGTAACATCGAAAATCTCTTTTAAGAGTTCTTTAAAAAATTGATAAGTGGATTTCATTGATACGTCCATGTTGCGACTGTTTGATTTAAGAAGATCTT
>NZ_MCYD01000035.1:0-2957 GCF_002876325.1 Vibrio sp. 10N.261.52.A1 | reverse complement strand
GGTTAGGGAAGTGTTTTTGGCCTTGACCGTTGTCGCGGTGACACGCGGCACAATGGGTTTGGAATAAGATCTGACCGCTGTTTACGATCTCAGGTACCTCTGCTAACCCAGCTAAAGTGGTTTTACTTGTTAGGGCAAACTGCTCATCGAGGCTTGTAGTGGGCGAACTGAGTTTATCGTCACTTTGCTGCCAATCGACTAAGCCTTCCCATTCACCAATCCCTGGGTACAACACGAGGTAGCCTGCGGAAAGCGAGAAAGCGACAGCATAACTGACAAACAGTAATTTAGGTGGCGGTGCGTCTTTTTCTTCAATGCCGTCAAAGGTGCCAACGGTGTGGTCTTCGTCGGCCTTGTGATTACTACGCCAGTATTTAACGACAACGGATACCATTAGAACAAAGAATATTATGGTTAAAAGTGCCGCCCATAAGTTCCAAAATGTGCTCATTGTGATACCTCCTGTGACGTATCTTTACCTAGGCTTTGCAGGTATCGAATTAAGGCTTCGCCTTTGGTTTTTCCTCTAACCTGTAGTCTTGCGTCACCAATTTCTTGGTCGGTATACGGAACACCTAGCGTACGCAATACCTCCATTTTCGCACTGATATCATCCCCAGTGAGCGTTTGTTCAAACAGCCAAGGGTATGATGGCATGATAGAAGTAGGCACAACTTGTCGAGGATTGATTAGGTGTATCACATGCCATTGGTCAGAGTACTTTCTTGCTAAATTGGTTAGGTCAGGTCCAGTACGTTTAGAACCCCACAAGTTAGGAAACTCGTATATATCGTCTGCTTCTTGGTTTGGACGTCCGTTACGTTTGATTTCTGGGTCAAGAGGACGCACCATCTGCGTGTGACAGACGTGGCAGCCTTCGCTGATGTAGATATCTCGACCGGCTAGCTCGATAGCGGTTAACGGCACAGCGAGGCTGTTTTTAGCAATATCATCTCCTCGAACGATGTTTGGGACCACCCAAACTACCAGTGAAAACGAGGCGACCACTACGGTGGTCAAAATTAGAATAACCAACGAGTGGGTAAAGTCTTTACTCATGATTTATGCCTCCCCATTTGCTGTACGTTTAACATCGAGCTCTGCTGGCATACGCACCGTTTTGTAAAGGTTCAGTGCCATTAAGAACAAGCCAAGTACGAATAGAGCACCACCAAAGAAGCGTAGGAATAGCCAAGGTGCTTTGAAATCCATCGCTTGCACAAAACTGTATACGAGCTCGCCGTTGTCGTTTTGAGTGAGCCACATGTAGCCTTCACCAATACCCGCTACCCACAATGCAATGGCGTAAATAGCCACACCTGCGTGCGCGAGCCAGAAGTGCCACTTGAGCATCCTTGGTGACCAAAGTTCGGTTTTGCCCCATAAACGTGGGATGAAGTAATAGAATACGGCGATACCCGACATCGCTACCCATCCGAGAGCGCCAGAGTGGACATGACCGATAATCCATTCGGTGTTGTGTGCAACCATGTTGAACCAACGAATAGCGAGCAGTGGGCCTTCGAATGTCGCTAAGCAGTAGTAGAGAATTGCCGAAAAGAAGAACAGGAGGATGTAGTCGGACTTAAGTTTCTCTTTGTTTTGCAGCAGAGTCATCGCGCTGTTAAACGCACCCGCCCAGGATGGTAACCAGAGGATCAGTGACATCACGATACCAATGTTTTGTACCCATACCGGAACGGAAGAGTAGACGAGGTGGTGAGTACCCGCCCAAGTGTAGAAGCCAACTAAACCCCAGAAGTGAATCACGGACAATCGGTACGAGTAGATAGGGCGGTCAGCCGCTTTAGGTATGAAGTAGTAGTTCATACCGATCACGCCAGCCGTCAGCAAGAAACCTACGGCGTTATGTCCCCACCACCATTGTACGATGGCGTCTTGAGCTCCGGCGAAGACCGAATAAGACTTCATTGCAGAAACGGGCATTGCGAGGTTGTTGACGATGAAGATCATCGCGATCACGATAATAAACGCGGCAAAGAACCAGTTTGCCACGAAGATGTGGTCGACTTTTCGTTTGGCTATCGTGCCAAAGAACAACACAGCATAAAGCACCCAAACAAGTACGATAAGTAAATCAATTGGCCACTCTAGTTCTGCGTACTCTTTTGAAGTAGTGTAACCCGCAGGTAGAGAGATGAGCGCCAGTAACAACACAAGCTGCCAGCCCCAGAACACCATCCACGACAAGCTTTTGTTGAAGAGCTCACAATGCCCGGTTCGCTGAGCAATGTACAACGATGTCCCCATCAGGATATTGACGACAAACCCGTATATGACGCCAGAGGTGTGTAAGGGACGAAGTCTACCAAACTGAAAGTACTCCGAGTCGAAGTTTAAGATGGGCCAATACAGCTGTGCAGCGAGAATCACACCGATGATCATGCCTAAAATAGCCCAGATTAAGGAGGCGATAATAAAGTACTTCACTACCTTAATGCTGTACTGCGTTGTCACTTGTTCCATAACAAGGCTCCTTGCCTAGGGTTTTTACTGGCTGACTGCGCTAGAGTCGCTCACCGACTTTGATTCGCTACCGAGGTTCGAATAGAAATAAGAAATATCGCGGATGTCTTGGTCCGAGAGCGTATCGGCTTGTTGCTGCATAAGAACCGCCAGTCCACTGGTTCTTTCTCTTGTTTGATAATCTTTTAACGATGATATGAGGTAGCCCATCTTTTGACCACGAAGGTTTGGGTAAGGGTCTTGTGTTGAAATGCCGTCATCACCATGGCAAGTCATACACACCTTGGCTTTTTGTTTACCTAATTCGAATTGTTCTTGGTTGATTTCAGCTGAAACAGGAAACATGACCAGCGTCAGTAAGAGGGGAGACAGTGCCGCCATGGGGTTAAACTTTCTCTTATTTAAACTCATTATCGATTCCCTTGATTATGAATTGAGTAAGTGACTTAAGAGAGTTAGACAATATAGGC
>NZ_MCYD01000034.1:0-680 GCF_002876325.1 Vibrio sp. 10N.261.52.A1 | reverse complement strand
TTATACGATGCACGCACATCGTCTTAACGAGTTTGATAATGCCACATCTAACTGAAAACGAAACCTTTTTCTTCCTTTTTTATTCTAAGTGCTCGCATAACCACCACTCCGCTAGTTTTTCAATCACGTCTGCTGTTTCGTGGTTGCATAAAGTGTGACTAAACTCTCGTTAAGCGCTCTGTCCTTAAATGTCATGACTACCGTGAGCTTTGGGTGAATTTTAATCTTGATTTATAAACCGTCGTATTGTTTGCTCTTTGCTCTGTATTTGACCTGAATTTTGTGAATAATCTCGTTAACACACGCGGTTTTTTTGAGCAGGTTTAACGGTCTGTTTATAACAATATGGATGCATAGATTTAACTTGTGAACAATTCTTATTATTCATAGGCTTAATCCTAAATGAGTAGAGTCATTCGTACTTTTGAGTGTTAGAAGAAAAAAGTGACGAATCTAGTTGATAAATTACGCAAAAACCTCGTCATTCCGTCTATCGTCTGGTACATTTGCCGCACATTTTGTTTCCCCTAAAATACCCATGCCTTCTCAGTACCGAATTAACAAAATTGTTGAAATTGGCGATACACTTCACCGCAGTGGTTGTGCTCCTTACAAGCTTGAAAAATATACACAGCATTATGCTAAAAAGCATGGTGTAGACGTCATGATTCAGGCAACAC
>NZ_MCYD01000033.1:0-415 GCF_002876325.1 Vibrio sp. 10N.261.52.A1 | reverse complement strand
GACTAAGATCAACTTAATTGTGTTCATTTGGTGATTTTTTCAAAACAAAAGTTGAAAGATTCAAAAATTATTGAATAATGGACTTAACTAAAATTGAAGTAAACACTTCATCTAATTCGTACTGAAACAGGATCCATATCCAATGTCTAATTCGTTTGTTCTGGTTATTAACTCGGGTAGTTCATCCCTAAAATTTGCTGTCATTGATTCTGTTTCTGGTGAAGCAGTGTTGAGTGGCTTAGGGGAGTGTTTTGGTCTTGAAGATGCTCGTATGAGCTGGAAATACCAAGGCGAGAAAACTGAAATTGCTATTCAGGGTGAAGGTAGCCACCACAAGATTGCTATTGGCAAATTGGTAGGCCTGATGGAAGACCTTGGTTTCACGGCAGATATCGTGGCTATCGGTCACCGTATC
>NZ_MCYD01000032.1:0-4000 GCF_002876325.1 Vibrio sp. 10N.261.52.A1 | reverse complement strand
AGATTTGTTCCAGCTCAGGAATTAGGGTTATTACAGGCAATTCCGGCTCTATCCCATTGATTTCCTGAACAATTAGTCGTTTCAATGAGATACGAACAGCCGCCGTTAATATGTCAGGTTCTTGACTCTTGCTCGAGTACTCCGACAAAGTTTGGACTATGGTTCGGATATCACGGATTGGGATCGCTTCATTAAGCAGATTTTGTAGCACTTTCACTACCACACCAAGCTGCAGCTGATCCGGTACAAACCCTTCAACCAACTTAGGTGTTGAGCGGCTAAGCATCTCAAGTAGATTCTGAACCTCTTCATGACCAATAAGCTGCGACGCATTGTTAGTAAGCAGTTGGCTTAGGTGGGTTGCTAGTACGGTCGACGAGTCAACTACGGTGTAGCCAAGAGCCTGAGCGTGTTCACGTTGCTCTTCACGAATCCATACCGCTTCGAGACCAAATGCCGGATCGATAGTCGGCTCACCGTCGATCATCCCGTACACTTGGCCCGGGTTAATCGCGAGTTCCATATCCGGCTTTATCTCAGCCTCACCTACCGCAACACCCATTAAGGTGATTCGGTAGCTGTTTGGTGTCAGCTCTAGGTTGTCACGGATGTGTACTGCTGGGATCAAGAAGCCGAAATCTTGAGACAACTTCTTACGCACGCCTTTTACGCGCTCTAGTAGTTCCCCACCTTGGTCTCTGTCTACCAGAGGAATCAAGCGATAGCCCACTTCTAGGCCAATAATATCAACAGGTTGAACGTCATCCCAAGAGAGCTCTTTTTGTGAACCCGTCTCGCCACTGGCTTCAACAGCCGCAGGGAGGTTCGGCTCCAATGCCTTCTTCTTCTGTTTCTTATCGATGTAATAAGCCGCACCACCAGCTATTGCCGCCAGGCTCAAGAACGAGAAGTGTGGCATGCCCGGAACAATCCCCATCACACCGAGAATCGCCGCTGTGATCATCAAGGCTTTTGGATTGTCGAACATCTGGAAGATGAGCTGTTGGCCCATGTCTTCATCGGTATTTTGACGCGTTACCATCATCGCAGCAGCGATCGACAGTAATAAAGATGGAATTTGTGCAACCAGACCATCACCGATCGTCAGTAGGGTGTAGATTTCGATAGCCTCACCGAAACCCAAACCAAATTGAGCCATACCGATACTCAAGCCACCAATAATGTTGATGAACAGGATCAAAATACCCGCTATCGCATCACCTTTAACGAACTTCGAAGCACCATCCATCGAACCGTAAAAATCGGCCTCTTTGGTTACTTCAAAACGTCGCAGACGCGCCTGATCTTGATCGATCAAACCCGCATTTAAATCGGCATCGATTGCCATTTGTTTACCCGGTAATGCATCCAAGGTGAAACGCGCACTTACTTCCGAGATACGGCCTGCACCTTTGGTAACAACCATGAAGTTGATGATCATTAAGATCAAAAACACCACTAAACCAACCGCGTAGTTACCACCGATAACCACGTTACCGAACGCTTCAATCACGTTACCCGCAGCATCGCCACCTTCGTGACCGTGCAGTAGAACCACACGAGTAGATGCAACGTTCAAAGCCAATCGAAGCAGAGTTGCAATAAGAAGGACGGTCGGGAAAGCGGCGAAATCTAAAGGTCTTCGTGTGTAAACCGACACCAGTAACACAACCATAGCGAGTGCGATATTGAAGGTGAAGAACATATCCAGCAAAAATGCAGGAATTGGCAACACCACCATCGCCAGCGTGGCAAGTACCATAACGGGCGCACCAATCGCAGGCATGGCACGGTTAGGGATTTTTGGTAGCTTGTCCGCAAAAGGCAGGGAGAATTTCATAAATCTAGATAGTTTCGCTATGTTGTCGCCTCTCGCCAAGTAAATCGGGCTCAGGGCTAAGCTATGTTGCCAACGTTTTAGCAACAAGGTTTATAGTGATCAGGTTTACCACGATCGGCTTATAATGTTCGGGATTGATATAGCAAACACTGTACCAATATCGAACGTCAAATTATCAGCGCTTTGTTGGTTAACAGAAGCTAATTAATCTCCCTATTATCAAGCTTCATAGGGCTGAGCTCAAGTAATTGATCTAATGACGTAAATCAGGTGGGATCGGCATATTAGAATCTTGCAGTTTTGGCCTCTCGCCACCGCGTTTTCGATATTGCTTTAGCTGGAACACATATGCAAGCACTTGAGCTACGGCGGTAAACAGACCGTCAGGAATTTGTTGTTCAAGCTCTGTAGTGTGATAAAGCGCCCTCGCCAGCGGTGGTGCTGGAACAATATAGATATCATTTTCACGGGCAATTTCACGGATCTTCATCGCCATGTGATCTACACCCTTGGCGACCACAATGGGCGCTTTATCTTGATTCTGCTTATAGCGTAAAGCCACCGAGAAGTGCTCTGGGTTGGTGACAATCACGTCCGCTTGAGGCACATCTGCCATCATACGACGCTGAGCCGCTTCTCTTTGCAACATACGAATTCGACCTTTCACTTCAGGCTTACCTTCGGTGTCTTTGAATTCGTCTTTCACTTCTTGCTTGGTCATCTTTAATTGATCGGCGTGTTGCCATATCTGGAATGGGATATCGATGGCCACCACAATTAGCAAAGAACAACTGATTAGGAGAATGAAGTTAAGCAAGATATCCAAGGCGTGAAAGATATTCTGCGGATAGACATCCATGCTCAGCTGCATTAAGTCATGTTGAGAGGCTTGAATCAGATAAACAGCCATCCCCGATACCAGCGCCACTTTCAAAATCGATTTAATCAGTTCAACCCAGCTTTGCAGGCCAAACATACGCTTGATACCACTGAGTGGATTGAGCTTTGACGCCTTTGGCATCGCAGCTTGCATCGAAAAGTTAATCCCACCAACCCCTGCCGCGCCAATAACAGCCGCAACAAACAAAGTGATCAGAATTAAGAACAGCGGAAACAGCAAGTTCACCAACGCGCCGCCAGCGATTTCCAGCAGCTTGTTGGTATCAAAGATTTCGTCGCGGCTCAAAGAGAACAGGCGTTGCATGGCCTCGAACAGCGCCTTCGCCATCGATTCACCAAACCACATTAGTGCAACGGCACCGACAATTAATACCGATGCTGACGCCAGCTCTTTTGACCTTGCAACTTGCCCTTTCTCTTTGGCCTGTTGCAAGCGTCTGGGCGTGGCGTCTTCTGTGCGTTCTTGACCGTCTGACTCTGCCATTTCAGTCTCCTAGCAATCTAACCGGATTAGACGACATATCTGTTGCTCGCCTTGCATCCAAAATAGCTCATAATGACTATACAAGCCGCCAAGGATGTACCAACAAAGTAACAGACCCACGAGTAGCGCAAATGCAAAACCCAAAGAAAAGATATTTAGCTGAGGCGCAGCACGTGTCATTACACCGAATGACAAGTTTATCGTCAGCAGCGCGATAATTCCCGACAGCGACATCGCCAATGCCGCTTTGAACATAATGCCGAGCCATAATGCTAGCTCGCGAAAATCGACCGAAGTCAGAGATCCACTGCCAATCGGCAGAGTTTTAAAACTGAAGACCACCAGCTGCAACATCTTCAAATGACCATCGGTCGCCAAGAAGAACATGGTCGCAAGTAACATGAAGAGCTGACCCAATACCGGCGTGTTCTGGCCGTTTGCAGGGTCGACCATAGAGGCGAAACCCAAGCTCGATTGCATACCGAGGATTTGACCGAGCATAACAAAGGTTTGAATCATGAACTGGGTGACAAACCCCATCGCCACACCAATCACAATTTGCTCAAAGACAGTTAGGAAGCCTTGGAAAGAGAGCAGTTCAATCTCTTTTGGAACCGCGGGAATCGCAGGCATCACTGCGAAGGTGATTGCTAAACCTAAATACAAACGAATACGCGGCGACACAAAACGTGCACCGGTGACCGTCATCACCATCAGCATTGCTGAGATGCGAGTGTAAGGCCAAAAATAATTGGCTAACCACTCTAGTACAAGGC
>NZ_MCYD01000031.1:0-351 GCF_002876325.1 Vibrio sp. 10N.261.52.A1 | reverse complement strand
ACAAGAAGTCTTTCTCATTACGGCGGAGGTTAAGCAGGCGAACTTCCAGCTCTTTAGTGATTTGTTTAGCTTCGCTCATTTGAGCAGTCGTATCTGCGAATTGCGAGGTGGTAAACAGCAATGAAATCATGCCGAAAATGGAAAACATTCCCAATGAATAGAGCTTTTTCTTTATATCCATAGATGTGACTCGTCTTTACTAAATTTAGGTATCTAAGGCTGGGCGTTTGACTGTGTTATCTTGCCCATGCTATTTCGTTATTTTTATCTTTTTACCAATAATGGGCGCTTTACAGGGGCTGTTTTGCCTCTATATCTCGCTATTGCACATTCATTGAAAATGCAAATAAG
>NZ_MCYD01000030.1:0-464 GCF_002876325.1 Vibrio sp. 10N.261.52.A1 | reverse complement strand
ATATGTAACTTGCTGTTAAGCTCAACTTAATACGTCTATTGGTAGAAGGAGCACCGATGAGCAACGATAAGTTTAAGAATCTTGACCTAAACCTCCTCAAGCTGTTTTCTGTCGTGTATCAGCAACGTAACTTGAAAAAATCTTCAGAGTTGCTATTCATCTCTCCTCCTGCAGTCAGCCAAAATATAAATAAACTGCGAGATCATTTTGAAGATGAGTTGTTCGTAAAAACACCAAAAGGGTTTGATACGACACCTTATGCTGACAGCCTTTTCTTGGCCCTCTCTCCCGCTTTAACTCAGCTCTCAAATGCCGTAAATACACACGGTGAATTCAAACCTAGCGAACTAGACGGCACTATCACTGTCGATATGGGGCAGCAAATCATTCCTTGGCTCTCACCGATGATGTTCACTGAGATCTCAGAACATTGCCCTAACGTTACGTTTGCATCTCATAATATG
>NZ_MCYD01000029.1:0-998 GCF_002876325.1 Vibrio sp. 10N.261.52.A1 | reverse complement strand
GCGATGTATCGCGAGGGTTTCAACCAACTGCTTGCCGATTCGATGAAGCGGATTCAATGACACCATAGGTTCTTGGAAGATCATCCCAATACGACCACCACGAATACCGCGCAGTTGCCTCTCAGAACAACTCAAGATATCACTACCAGAAAAGTTAATCGTCCCGTTCAAGTAATGTGACGAGCCTTTAGGCAGTAACTTTAAGATGGAGTTCGCCGTCACCGATTTACCCGAGCCACTCTCTCCCACCAGCGCCAGTGTCTCACCTTTGTATATTTCGAGCGAAACATCGTGTGTAACCTGCTCTATCGCCTTCTTTCTTCCAAAACCGACGGACAGTTTGTCTATGGTTAGCACTGGATAAGCAGGAGCTGTATTTAAAGTCATAACCTATCCTTACTTCTGTTGGTGTGGGTCGAAGGCATCACGTACCGCTTCACCGACGAAGACGAGTAACGTAAGCATCAAAGAAAGTACAACGAATGCGGAAATGCCAAGCCATGGCGCTTGTAAGTTAGCTTTACCTTGCGCCAGAAGCTCACCTAACGAGGGCGAACCCGCCGGAAGACCAAAGCCTAAGAAATCTAATGACGTCAGCGTGGTCACCGAGCCGGACAAGATGAACGGCATCATGGTTAGCGACGCAACCATAGCGTTCGGCAACATGTGACGAAGCATAATGCGTTTGTCATCGACGCCCATCGCTTGTGCCGCGCGTACATAGTCAAAGTTACGACAACGTAAGAACTCAGCACGAACAATGCCCACCAAACTCATCCAGCTGAACAGCACCATAATCCCAAGCAACCACCAGAAATTCGGCTCGATAAAACTCGACAAAATAATCAGCAAGAACAAGGTCGGCATTCCGGACCACACCTCGATGAAACGTTGCCCAAACAGGTCAACCCAACCGCCGTAATAACCTTGTGTCGCCCCAACGACCACACCAATGACACTTGAAACAATCGTCAGAACAAAACCAAAGAGTACCGAGA
>NZ_MCYD01000028.1:0-1086 GCF_002876325.1 Vibrio sp. 10N.261.52.A1 | reverse complement strand
ATGGAAGCTTGATTCAGGGAGTGTTAATGGGTGCAGTAAATAAAGTATTAACGGCAGTGCTGAGTTATTCACTGTTGCTTTGGGCTGGCAGTGCGATGGCAAATATCGCGAAAGTGTCGGTTTCACAAGTTGTTGATCATCCTGACTTGAATGCGACACGTATGGGGCTACTCGAAGGGTTAAGAGCAAAAGGCTATGAACCTGGGAAAAACCTCGAGTTTTCTTACGAAATGGCCGATGGAAATCCAGCGCAGGCGGCGAAGATAGCTAGAGAGCTCGTCAGTGAGAATCCTCATGTCTTGGTTGGTATCGCGACGCCAAGCTCACAGGCGTTGGTTTCAGCAACTCACTCTATTCCTATTGTGTTTACGGCCGTCACAGATCCGATCGGTTCAAGGCTTGTCAAACAACTTGAAAAACCAGGACGCAATGTGACTGGCCTTTCTGATCTATCTCCAATTGTTCAGCATGTCTCACTAATCAAAGAGCTTCTTCCTGAGGCGAACTCTATAGGCGTGGTTTATAACCCAGCAGAATCGAACGCCGTCGCCTTAGTTGCTTTACTGAAGAAGGCCAGCCGTGACTTTGGCTATGAGCTTCACACTGAAAAAGCGTTGACCATCGACGATGTGGAATCAAAAGCTGAATCATTGGCAAAGCGATCTGACGTTATCTACGCGCTGACCGACAATACGGTGGCTAGTGGAGTGGAAGGCCTTATTGAAGCGGCAAACCAAGAGGGCACTCCGGTAGTGGCGGGTGCGACGTCTTATGTTGGCAAGGGAGCTATAGCAGGTTTAGGTCTTGATTATTACGACGTTGGCGTACAAACCGCTGATTATGTTGCCGCGATTTTGAATGGACAAAAGCCTGGCAAATTGAGCGTAAAGACAGCCCAGAGTTCGCAATTGGTGGTGAACTTAGAGGCTGCGCGTGAGTTGGGGGTAACGGTCCCTAACTCAATTATTGAACGAGCTATTGTAAGTCGCTAATCTCATTTTCAATTGATCAAGCTCTCCGAATATAAGTCATATTATTAATAGGGTTTTAACTGCTTTCGACCTGCTGTATAAGACCACTTTAAGT
>NZ_MCYD01000027.1:0-3117 GCF_002876325.1 Vibrio sp. 10N.261.52.A1 | reverse complement strand
GTATTTGTAATGGCTGATAAGACCATCGTAGTTTTTAACCTTCTCCATATTGGTCACATCAGCGTGCAGTTGTTCTTGCTCAGTAGGTGTCGATTGGCAACCCGCTAACAGGCTTAGCGTTAACAACATCAAATAAGTGCGCTTTTTATTCATTCGACCGGCCCTCTAGATACTCAATGTCATTTGCATGATGCTCGGTGCAAGAATCAAAATGACGATTGGAAACATGATAAATAAGATTAAAGGCACACTCATTTTGGCAGAGAGCTTACCGACCTTCTCCTCAACCGTAAGCATTTGCTCTTTACGCATATCCTCAGCAAGGTCACTGAGTATTTGTGCGACGGACGTTCCGTATTGCAAGTTCTGAATAATAGTCAGAACAAAACTTCTCACCGCAGGGGTTGGAATACGCTCCGAAAGGTCATTCAAAGCCTTTTCGATACCATGTATTTTACCTGAGTCAGATGTGCGCTTAATTTGGTAGCAAAGGTCAGAATCGAACTCTGCAAGCTCTAGAGCCAAATAGGCTAAACCAGCCTCTATAGTCATACCGGTTTGTACACATACTGACATCATGTCCAAGAGGTAAGGAAGCTGAGAGGAGGTTTTTCGGATAAGTATCTTACGGCGCACTTGCAACAAAGTATCTGGAAGTACAATTACAGTAATTAAAGAGGTAATCGCGACCAACAGTTGGTTACTCGACGTCATGTCTCCCATTAGAATCAAAATAGAGACCAAAACCAATACCAATACCTTCGCGGGAAAATAGAACTTCGCCCATTTCGTGTTGTAATATCCCGCTTCGATCAGTTTCTGCTCGAGCTCATCATGATGCTCCTTGCCAAATCTAATGAAAAATCGATTCAAGCGCGAAGGCGGTTTAATAGCATCAGTCGCTAGATAATTCGCTAATTTCTGTCTGCGCTGTTCGGCCTGTAACGACTCGATGATCAAAAAGAGCAGCGACAAAAACAGCACAATAAGTGCAGCTAGTATCATCATGCGCGAACACCTCTTACTAATAACCAAACAATAAATAAGCCGATAAGCTCACTGCCCAGCACATAAAACAACACGACTCTCCCCTCGGGATCATGAAGTACAAAATCAACATTAGACGGATTGATTTGGTTAAGAATAACCATAAAAACCATAGGGATAGCAGCAACTATCTTGGCTGATATTCGGGCTTCCGAAGTCATTGCCATCTTCTTTTTTTCTAACGTTCTAGCATCCACCAACACACGAATTAATCGAGCCAACACACCTTTAAGTTGTCCGCCTCGCGCAATATTGGCTCTAAGCGTTACAGTAAAGAATAAAAACTCTGAATACGGGTAGTTTTTACACGAGCGTTTAAGTACTACTTCCGGAGACTCACCTAACTTAAGTCGGTCTCCCATCAACTTAAACTCACGCCCGATAGGATTATGCATCACTTCGCCGACATAGCTAATGGCTTGCATTAAACTGTCACCCGCCGTCACGGCACTCATCAGAATATTCAACGCGTCAGGGAAGGTATTCTCGAAATCTCGGCGCCTTTTAGTCACCAAGAAACGATAGCCGAAAAAAGTAAAAACTAGAGCTAACACAGGTACACACCAAGCTTTAGTCACAGATAATAGGTCTATCACGACGAACCAAGAGGCGGCCAAACTACCCATAACGTATAAAGCGATATACAAGGTTGAACGCGGCCCCAACACCATCAGGGTAGGTGAAATAGACTCTCTAAACCTGTGCCAAACCTGTTTCCCAACTAATGATCTCACG
The DNA here is from genome assembly GCF_002876325.1 of Vibrio sp. 10N.261.52.A1. Classification (NCBI taxonomy): domain Bacteria; kingdom Pseudomonadati; phylum Pseudomonadota; class Gammaproteobacteria; order Vibrionales; family Vibrionaceae; genus Vibrio; species Vibrio sp. 10N.261.52.A1. Next base: position 1,335 of record NZ_MCYD01000027.1, on the reverse strand, counting down.
TTAATGGCATCAAAGTTTTCAACTTCTACGTCTTCAATATTGAAGAATTGATTGACCTTTTTTACCTTTGAATCTCGGATCAAAAGAAGTAAAAGAGCGAACAGGATTAATGAAATCCAAAGCATGCTAGGCTCCCTTAAAGGATTCGATAAGCTCTTCATAAAGCCCAAAGAATTTCGCTTTTTTCACAAGCTCAGAGCGCTGCATGATCCCATTGGTGACAAACTCCCCTTTCACATTTTCGCCGAAAAGAGCATCGTCGTGCCGAAAGCCATAAATCTCTTCCATCACCACGCTATCGCCTTCAAGTCCAACAATTTCCGATATACTGGTAATTTTACGCGTGCCATCACGAAGCCTATTAACTTGCACAACCATCTGAACTGCACTCACGATTGTTCTTCGAATTGCATCTAACGGCTGATTCAAGTTCGCCATCATCACCATTGATTCAACACGGGCAATTGCATCTCTCGGCGTGTTCGCGTGCAGCGTAGACATAGACCCATCGTGGCCGGTGTTCATCGCTTGCAACATCTCAAATGCTTCAGAGCCACGACATTCACCGAGAATAATTCGATCAGGACGCATACGAAGCGCGTTGATCACCAAGTCTCGCTGAGTCACAGCCCCAGTTTGTTCAACACTGGAGGTTCGCGTCTCAAGTCGAACTAAGTTAGGTTGTTGCAGGCGCAGTTCAGCGGCGTCTTCAATCGTGACGATACGTTCGTCTTCCGCAATGTATTGAGACAAAGCGTTCAATAAGGTTGTCTTACCTGAACCTGTACCACCAGAGATAAGCACATTAATACGACAGCGAGACGCTATCATTAATACTCTCGCCATATCAGGTGACATCGAACCAAAATCGATCAAATCATCAAACCCGATATTTTGCTCTCTAAACTTTCGAATAGAGATCGATGTGCCATCCAGCGCAATCGGTGGAATCACGATGTTCACACGGCTACCGTCATCTAACCTGGCATCAACTGTTGGGGAGAGTTCATCAACGCGTCTGCCTACACGTGAAGCGATACGCTTAGCAATAGCCAACAACTGCTCTTCATTCACAAACGAAACTTCGGACTTTTTGACCTTACCATGTCGTTCGAAAAAGATGTTATTGGGCCCATTAACCATGATATCGGAGATAGACTGGTCCTCGACCAAAGGCTGCAAAGGACCAAGCCCAAACAGCTCATCGATAAGGCTTTTCACTAAACCAGATTTCATCATTGATGTGATGGGTCGCTGGTAGCTATTGGCTAATAAATCTACTGCCGCTTGTATCTGTGATTCTAGTTCTTTTCGGCTCATTTTCTGAACCGCTTC
>NZ_MCYD01000026.1:0-10745 GCF_002876325.1 Vibrio sp. 10N.261.52.A1 | reverse complement strand
GGCAAAGACAGCTTCAGCGATAAATGGCTTTGATTGTTTTTGGATTTCTGTTTTATCGAATGTAAGCATATTCATAGTCTTTCCCTCTTGACTAGTCCGGTGAAAACCACCGATTTTTAACGCAAAAATGTGTCCTAGAGCAATTATTCTAAACGAACGTTTAATTTATTTATCGTTTTGTGAATTGCTTAGTTTGTAGATTAGCGCTTTTTTACATACAATTTCACAACAAAAATTTTACAATGTGAATTTTACAAATATGGCCTTGTCAAAAAGTTTAGTTCGTCAGTCACATTTCCTAGGTACGAAGATACGTAACCTTAGGAAGCGTAACCATTTAACGATGGAAGATCTGTCTGCGCGTTGTATTAGAATCAACCCAGAGTATGCACCTTCCGTTTCTTACCTCTCTATGATCGAACGTGGAAAGCGAGTCCCAAGCATCGATATGCTTGAAGTGATTGCTCAGGTCTTCCAAAAGAGCCCAACATGGTTTCTTGACGATGAATCAGAACAGCAGGCCATTGCTCCCGACAAAGGTAATCGAGGCGGGATTAGCGGTATGGCTCTTGAGCCTAGCTTCCTTTTCTCTAACGACATCCTGCAAATCGCGATACCAGAGATGTTGTCGCAAACAGGTATCTCTGGGCGCCAATTCGCACATCTATTGATTAGGGCCCACCAAGAGAGCCATCAGAACCACTTCCCTGACCTTGAGCGGGCTGCAGAAGAGGTAGGCCTAAAACGACTCAACCTCAGCATAGAAGACCTAATAGACATCGCTAGAAGCCTCGGAATCAACATCCGCTGGGTAACACGCACACCGCAAGACGTAGTCGATGAACTTGGAATCAACGCCAAACAGTTGGTAACGTCCTTCTTTGAACCGCCTGGTACCATCTTCTTAAATGAAATTCTTAAAGAGTATCCAACGCGTTTAAAATACGACTTGTCGGTTTACATCGGCCATTGCATTTTGCATAGCAAAGAAGGGTTAAAGAGTGTCTTGTCTGTTGGTAATAACAACACATGGGACGACAACCAAGTGTCAGGCTCCTCCCAACTCAACTCTCAAGATATTTTGCAAGCATGGCGAGATTTTGAATCCAGCTTCTTTGCTGGAGCGCTACTGTGCCCTAAAGTTCCATTCAGACAGTTACTTGACCGTACCGGTTATGAAATCGACGTTCACAAAAGAGCAGGGGTTTCCCCCTCTGTTGCGATGCGTCGAATGACGGTAGTATCGCCCTACCCTCACTGGCACTACTTTGATGCTTACGGACCGGGGAAACTCAAGGCTGTATACCGCGGGAACGGGATTCCACTGCCTTGGGGAAATATGAGAACGGTGGCCGACCCATGTCAACATTGGGCAGTGTTCCGTCGATTATCTGAGCCCCGTGCGGGTAGCTCGGCTCAAATCTCCATTTTGAATGTGGGAGATGAGCCAAGAATCTACTGTTGTGAATCCATCAATATGACGGATCCAGCGGGTAACAATCGCGTATTGTGTGCAGGCATAGACCTCAACCCTGCGATTGATGCCCAAGGCGGTAATTCTAGAGAAATCGCAGAGCAGCTTAAGGCTTCATGCGTTAATAATGGCGGCTCTGTAGCTATCCCACGTAACATCAAGAAAGATCTCACGACAATAGCCAAGATTCTAAATATAAATTGGATTGAACGTGGGATTGAAACAGAGGCGAGGCTTATCTGCTCCAGAGGCGGAGAGTGCCCACGCCAACCAAGCTGTTATTCAAAGTGCGGTGAGTGATAATAGCGAAACCAGTGGAGCATGGATCTTAGCATTCATGCTCTGCTTGTTTTGCTTAGCAAAGTTGAGCTAATTAGGGTTAATGAATAATTCGGTCTGCTTGGTTTTGGAAGATAATAAGAAGTAAAACAAAAATAGAACCTAAAATTCAGGCAAAAAAAAACCAATCACAAAAGGGTGATTGGTCATATATTTTGTGTGAACAATAAAGGTTCACTAACAACGTCAGTTGGCTAGGTGACCCTCGGCTTAAGAAGGGTCACCTTTAACAATGCAGCATACGTGCCAACTTTTAAATCACCTATTTACTACGCATCTGGACACGTATTAGCCGTAAATTCCTGTTTGTTTTGCAAACTGGAATTGCAAATTGCAAATGACAACAAAAACGCTAGTGATTATGTTGTTATTAAACAATCATTAAAAATTGATTACCCTTGAGTCAAATCACTATTTTTTAGTTTATTCAATAGGTTTAGCCTCCACCAGCGCTCTTCTTTTCAGAACATCACGCATAAAAAAACGCGAACATTGATATTCAATATTCGCGTTTATTCGATTCTACACAGGCTGGAGGTGTTTCCTAGAAACGACGCTCAGCTTAGCGCCCTACCCTCAGTTCATATAGTACTGGTTTACTTTTGAGGTGCTGGCTTCGAGCGAGAACGAGACGGTTTATTCGCTGAAGGCTTATTTGTTGATGGCTTGTTCGATGACTTACCTGGTCCGTAACTACCACCGTATCCAGACTTCTTCGCTTTGCCAGTGCCTGTCGGTTGTTTACCTTGATTGTTTTTTGAACCCGAACGACTCTGTGAACCCGAGTGGCTTGGTGAATTAGAGTGGTTCGTAGCTGGCTTCTTACCTGTATTCCCACGCTTGAAGTTACTGCCATTGTTTCTTACTGACTTCTCTTCACCCGCAGCAGTTGAACCGTTTTCAGCTGGCTTCCTAGCGCGTGTAGGTTTACGTTTTGGCGCAGAACCTGTACCTGGTACATGGCGCTTGTTCTTGCCTGCAGGCTTATGACCGCGAGCATTATCACCCGAGCGTTGGCCATCCACATGTTCACGTGGTTGTTTCGCTTTCTTCGGCTTCTTAGGTTTAATCGGACGCGTATCCAAACGAGACTCAGGTAGCTTATTAACTGGCGAGAAACCTTCCAGCTCACGACGCTCCAACACTTGCTGGATCAGGCGCTCAATTCCGAAAAGCTCACCAACTTCATCTGCACAAACCAATGAAATTGCTTTACCAACTTCACCAGCACGGCCTGTACGACCGATGCGGTGTACATAGTCTTCTGATACGTGTGGAAGATCGAAGTTAACCACTTGAGGTAATTGTGGGATATCAATACCACGAGCCGCGATATCAGTTGCAACCAACACACGTACCTTACCCGTTTTAAAGTTCTCTAACGCTTTAGTACGAGCGCCCTGGCTCTTGTTACCATGAATAGGTGCAGCAGTAATGCCTTGTTCATCTAGGAAACGAGCCAGCTTATTAGCACCGTGCTTAGTTTTGCTAAATACCAACACCTGACGCCAATCATTGTCTTTGATCAGCTTCGCAAGCATTGGGCTCTTTTTCTTCTTATCGACTGGGTAGATACTCTGTTCAACCGTTTTCGCCGTTGAGTTTGCAGGGCTTACTGAGATCTCAACCGGGTTATTAACCAAGCCTTTCGCTAGGCTACGGATATCATCAGAGAAGGTTGCAGAAAACAGTAGGTTCTGACGTTTCTTAGGTAAGAAAGCCAAGATCTTACGAATATCGCGGATGAAACCCATGTCTAGCATACGGTCCGCTTCATCTAGGACTAGGATCTCAAGTTGATCGAAGCGCACAGCATTTTGGTTATATAGATCAAGCAAGCGACCCGGTGTTGCCACTAGCACATCACTGCCTTTACGCAGTTTTTGCATCTGAGGGTTAATTTTTACGCCACCGAATACTACACTCGAAGTCAAAGGTAGATTGATACCGTACTTAACAACACTGCCATTGACCTGCGCAGCAAGTTCACGAGTCGGTGTCAATACTAATGCGCGCACTTGGTTCTGACGTACACGAGGGCCTTTTGACAGCAACTCAAGAATAGGTAGTGTGAAACCTGCAGTTTTACCTGTCCCTGTTTGAGCAGCGGCCATCACATCTTTGCCTGTTAGGACAGCTGGCACGGCTTTCTCTTGGATTGGTGATGGCTTATCGTAACCTTGTGCTTCAATAGCTTTAAGGATCGGTTCTGAAAGGCCAAGGGAGGTAAAACTCATAGATTATTTTCTCAGTTGAATAACATTTAGTATGAGCGACAAAGTACAAGAACGTGCCGCTGCAGCTTTTGCTGATCAAATCATTGATACGGAGCAAAGCGCGGTATTCTGAGGCTTTTCCCCACATTCAGCAACTAAATTCTAATCGCAACTGAGATTCTTTCTAGGTTATCTGACGCTTCTGCTCGTACATTTTTTCATCAGCGGCTTTCAACAGGCCATCGACATCATTAAAGCTGTCGTCATAAACGACCCACCCCACACTGATTCTGAGATAAAACGAGTGTGCTTCATAAACCACTGGCGTTTCGCATATCGCGCCTTGTAGCTTTTGCGTAATCGTTGCCACGTGTTTCTCATCAATAATGCGTGGCAGCAGTACCAAGAACTCATCACCACCAATACGCGCAACAATATCTGAGGTGCGTAGCATACTCTTGATTCGTTTGGCGCACTCAATCAATACCTTGTCACCTGCCGCGTGACCATAAGTATCGTTGATCGCCTTAAAACCATCAAGGTCGATATTCACCACGGCGAAAGTCTTCGTTCGCTGCTTCTGAACCGTTTTGAATGCTTGCTTGAGGCTATACATAAAGTAGCGTCGATTTGGCAACATGGTCAGTTCATCATGCATTGAACGGCTATCAGCAATACGATAAAGGCGATAGATCATGAAGTAAGCGCCCATAAGAATCAGCATCAACCCATACCCAATCAGCCTAACACTATGGATTCGATACCAAGGCACATCCATCAGTACGTGGTCGTTACCCGATAACGCCAAATACCAACCTCCGTAAGGAAAGTTTACCTGTTCGGTAGTAAAGGCATTACTAAACACCTCTTGCGTCCCATAGAACACCTCACCATCTTTACCAGCACTGTTTGTACCGCGAATGGCTAAGTTATATTTGTTTTCAATTTTGCCAACACCTACATCTTCTAACAGTGCATCTAGGTCGATAACCGCGCTCGATACGCCCCAATAGTTTTGGTTAAAAGGAGGATCTTTAAAGATAGGGGTTCTTGTTATTAAGGCTTGCCCACCCTGGAACAAATCAAAAGGACCCGCAATAAAGGTGTTACCTATGTTGCGAGCAATCTCAACCGACTCCCATTGAATTGGATGGTCTCGATAGTCAATACCTAGGATTTGTTCGTTGCCTTCCAGTGGATAAACAAAATTAAGTACATCGTTCTCAGCGAGACCGATTAAGCGAATGTGGAAGCCATCTCGAATGATGTTCTGAGCAATCTGGTCCCAACCTTTTTGGTCTCCATTAGGATTGATCGTCACAAGTGTTGAGAAGTTATTGAGAATATACATGTCAGACACGATCGTCGCTTCTATACGAGATCGGATAATAGATAGTTGCTTTTTGGCGACCGAATACGATTCATTTTTAAGAAAGGTCAATTGCTTGGCGTGAAAATGCTCAATTGCACTCACGACAACAAAGAAGAATAACAACGATAATACTTTGGCAGGCCACTGCTTGCTAAAACGACTTGGCATTCGAGAACCTCTAACACTATTGTTCTGTTTACTGCCTTTAATCGGCTCATTTCTGGCTTGTTTTTCAGTATGCCGACAAGCGATTAAAAATCCACACTTTAAGTCTGGTCTACACTCATTATTGAGTCATTCATCACTCATAGCCAGTTAACTACACTGATTACTCAATCAAAAAACCTAAATGAGCCTTATAAAGCTTACATTGTATTGACCCAAACCTTACATTAAAGGATTCATCAGTGTTATTTTATACTCACGATTAATCAGCTTGGTACTTTACTCATATGAAGTTAAAAACTCTCACTCTGTGCACCTTATTATCAACTTCTGTTGCCATTGCGTTCCACGCACAAGCTTCCTCTGAAACAAACGGGGCGGTTGAAGTACAAGAGAACTATACCGCAACAAGCGTACCAACTGTTCAATCGCAAACTGAATCGCTCTACTCTCAAGAACAATATTTCAAACAATCAGCCAACTTGATTCGTCAGACCTATGAAAGCCAGCTTTACACGCTTCCGGCCTTTAAAGAGGGGCATTACGGACTGCGCATGTATCGTCAAACATTAGATGATAAATACGCAGCAGCGGTATGGAGCGATATGGCTCGCGTGGCGAGTAAGCTCAGCAGCCTGTCGAATGATGTTCACACCATGGAGCAAATCGTCCTTTATTCAGAGAAACGTGTTGCTTCTTACGTCGGTGATGACGATGAGCGCAGTGTACGACGTTACAATATCACCAAGCATATGCCCGAATATCTATATCTAGGCGTTGATCTTCTTGGCTCTATGGCACGTGCCAATGAATACGGTTTGGAACACAAGAACGATGCCAAGCTACGCGAAATCATTCGTCGCTATGACTTTTCTCGTTATGTAACCAATGAAGACATGGTGAAAGCGTGGGCAGCTCAGCTCGCTAATCAGGTTTATTGGCTGCGCCAACTGGGTGAGCAAGATGTGGTTGATGAGTTCGTCGAGACCTTCAAAAAAGCGTACCCTGACGACAAAGACAAAAAGCTCTCTAGCCAGCAGTTTGGCAATAAGATTTACGGCATGACACACGTCATCTTCGGTGACTCTGAGTACTATCAACATCAAGTCAGCGAACAAGAACACCAATGGATCTACGATTACTTTAGAGAGAACATCGATACTATCCTGCTGCGTGCCAAAGAAGATGTTATTGCCGAGGTTGGCTTAACCTTCCTATTGGCAGGCCTTGAAGATGATCCAGTGGTAGAGAAGACTCGACTTGCTATCCAATCCTCGATTGATAAGAAGCGCGGCATGATCCCTTCAATCACCGGTGATTTTGACCTTGAATACGGGGAGCACCGCAACGTATTGGCAATCATGTTGCTTGACTGGCAACAAGTGAATGAAGCACCAACCTTTAAAGGGAACCCAAAGGTATTTAAAACGATTCCTTACGGGCTCGTTGAGAATAAATAGAACACTTAAGCCAGACGACAAAAACCAAAAAGCCGCACACCTTTAAGGCATGCGGCTTTTTAATACCTGACACATATCAATAGCGCGGACAAAGCATAACGCTAAAACGCTAAAACGCTCAGACAGCCTTGTTCATCACTATAGTGAAATCACCTTCGGTGTAACCCTCAATCAAAGAGACATCGTCACACAGCGTTTTACAGAAGCGATAAACGCCCTGGGGGTGATAACTCATCAAGGTATTGCGCGAAGGGTACTGGCTAGAGTTAAGAAGGTTAAATATGACGGTTTGATTTGCTAGGTCAAACATCCGAGTAATCATACTCGTCAAGTAATCAGAATCTCGACAAATGTAATTCAATGAACCGCTAGCGATAACCACGTCATGGGTTTCAAGAGGCATCTTGCTCATGTCACCCGTAATAAATTGGCAGCGAGCTTCTGTGTACTTTTGCTTGGCCGTTTTAAGGAAGCCAGAGTGCTGATCAACACCTGTGTATGATTGGAGACAATAAATGCTGTCGAGTAGTTCAAACAGATCTCCGTAACCACATCCTAAGTCCAAAACACTTTTTTTCTCAAAGTCTGTAGCGCGCGCGATCACTTCGAAGCGACACAACTGGCTCTCTTCGTTGGTCCAACCTAGAGACTTTGCTTTGTCTCCTTTCCAACGATGGGTTTGCTTTCGGTGATACCAATACACCTTAAAACGATCGCGCCAATGCATTACACGCAACTCAACCACATAGTCAGACTAGCTAGGCTTTAGAGTCGTTAGTAAATAAGCCACCGATCTTGTAGCCAATTGCATAGCAAACCGCGGCAACGGTCACGAATACCAGTGCTGAGAAGAAGTACGCTGCCGATGCTGCTACACCCGCGCCCCAGACAACACTAAATACCAAACCGAGATAAGCTTCTTTTGGCCACTGAGAGATAGGAAATTGTTCACCACCAGCAATAAGATAAACCATTGCAAATAAGCCAATGAAGGTGGTGATAAGACCAATGAGAACGCGCATGTTCATGGGAAGACCTTTGATTTATTGAATTTGGTTGCCACTATTGTTCATCGGTACCAAATATCGCTACTCGAAACCGCATACCACTAATCGCAACCTAATAATATTCAAGTATATAGGATAAAAGAGGCTTGCTCTATTACTCTTCAGAGTGAAGCTTCACTCACTATAACAGCACGAAAAACCTAGTCCTCATATCATTCGACTTTGTAACAGCCACAAAAAAGCGGAGACCTTCCTTACGTAAACTCCGTAAACAAGGTCTCCGCTTTGACTGAATCTAGAGGCTTTTGCTCAATCTAGATTAAAGCAGGATGAAGATACCCGCTAAACATGCACTCATTAGGTTTGCTAGCGTACCAGCAGCGACTGCTTTCAAACCTAGGTTCGCTACTTCTGCGCGACGCTCTGGCGCCATTACACCGATAGAACCCAGTTGAATCGCAATAGAGCCGATGTTAGCAAAGCCACACAATGCAAATGTCACAATCACTTGGCTGTGTTCAGACAGTAGCGCTTTGTTTTCAACGAAGTCGATGAAAGCAACAAACTCGTTCATTACGATCTTCTGACCAATGTAAGAACCCGCCATTAATACTTCATCACTCGGAATACCGATTAGCCATGCTAGTGGTGAGAATAGGTAACCGAAGATAGCTTGCAGCGTGATACCCGCAAAGCCGAACGTATCACCTAGGCTTTCTAAGCCAGTGTTTACCATGGCAATCACACTCACAAATGCAATCAACATCGTACCAACTGCTACCGCAACCTTCATACCGTTCATCGCGCCGCTAGCCAATGCATCAATTACGTTGCTTTGGTCAGCTTTATCTAGCTCAATGTGGTCATAGTCACTCGGTGTGCTACGTTCAGGAACGATGATCTTCGCCATTAACAAGCTACCCGGAGCCGCCATGAAGCTAGCAGCAATGAGGTATTTAAGTTCAACACCCAAGCCTGCATAACCACCAAGCACACTACCAGCGACCGATGCCATACCACCTGCCATTACAGCAAACAGTTCAGAACGAGTCATAGACTTTAAAAAAGGACGAATAAGAAGAGGAGACTCACCCTGAGAAAGGAAGATATTACCAGTCGCTACCAGAGATTCAGCTTTACTTGTGCCAAGCAGTTTTTGCACCGCTCCACCTAAGATTTGAATCACTTTCTGCATGATGCCTAAGTAATAAAGCGCAGAGATCAAAGCACTGAAGAAGATAATGATTGGAAGTACGCGAACCGCGAAAATGAAACCTTCAGTAGCAAGATCACCGAAAAGGAAAGCAATACCCGCGTCAGCAAAACCAAGCAGGCTAGAAACACCATTACTTAGACTTGTTAACGCTAACTGTCCCCATGGGAAATACAAAACTAAAGCTGCGAAGCCGATTTGAAGTAGTAGTGCACGAGTCACCGTTTTCCAGTTAATCGAAGAACGACTTTCAGATAGCAGGTACGCGCAAGCAATCAGTGCAATAACACCGACAAAACCAAATAGAATATTCATAATGTGTCCTGGTAATCCTTATAGAGTGAACATGAGCCAAGCGAATGACATCAAAGGAACAGGACAAAGAACCGCAAGCAAAACGCTACGCGATGAAGGGGCTAACAAAGTTAGCGACTGTAACAACGAGTTGTTCATGTAAAAAATCACCTTATACAAGCAGTGGAACGTAGCTGGTCCGGTCCGTGGGGTCATTCACATATCCATGTGACGGCTTGTATTGGCTAAGCACCGGCTTAAAACCGGAAGAGAAGTATAAACAGATGATTGAGACTTTCATCACATTTTTTAACGCAAACGATCGCGCGGTCATAAAACATACAAAACGAACTAATTACCGCGATAATTCACTTTGTTAGTAATAAATAGGATAAGTACAAGTCACACTAAAACAAAAAGCCACAGAGTGTGGCTTTTTCAAAATATGATAGAAAACAAAAGTGATTAGTTTAGCAATGCACTTTTCACTTCAGTATCTTGGAAGATTTCTTCGAAGCGCTGTTTATAGATAAGTTGCATCTCATTGATGATTGCACCGCCATCAGGCACATCATTCTCGCCTTGGAAGTTTTTGCTGAGTAGCTTTTTGCCCGCTTCATCGTAAATAATCACATTAACGTTGTACCAAGAATTGTCCGTGAACGCGTGGAAGTCATACTTCCATTCATTCAAGACGAACATCATTGATTTATTGTTGAACGCTTTCATCTGCTCGGCAACCTTAGTGATATCCTCTTCCGGTGTCGTTTCTACCGACTCAACAGCTACTTGCTGTTTTTTCAAACCTGCTACCAATCTGTCGGTTAAAAACTGAGACATGGGCTGCTGTGTCGCCGTGTTGTAGGTATAAGGAATACCTAATGAGCTACGAATAATGCCTTCGAACTTTGGCTCTTTGTCGTGATCAAGAACATAAGGGCGCTTGTCGATCACAGCGATAGTCAGTGCTTTTTCTTGCGGGACTTCGTTGAGTTGAGGCGCACTCTGCTCTGCGGTTAATACTGTTGCACAGCCAGAAAGCCCTAGGGATACTGCAGCGAGCAGCAAACTGACGAGTTTTTTCATTAGATTTACCTATCTTATTGTTTTGAATAGGCTGTTCTAACAAACATTGCCTCGCCCCGTAAACATTCATCAAATCAATAATTTATACAATCTTTATTTCTATAAATTAGCTCACACAT
>NZ_MCYD01000025.1:0-304 GCF_002876325.1 Vibrio sp. 10N.261.52.A1 | reverse complement strand
AGCATACTCTACTGATTGATTAATCGCGTGCTTCATGCAATTCATCTTAGTTTGACCATCCCAAAAGTAATGTGGCAATGCTCGGTCTGCTAAGTAGTGGTTCTTGGTAGCGTAAGCCGGCATGTTCGCCCAATACACCGCCCGTATGTATTCACGCCAACCCAATATCTGACGAATAAACCCCTCGACCTGTGCGATATCGATAGTGGGCGCACCTTGCTTAGAAGATGCGTGATAAGCTGAAAGAGCTGCATCAATAACTTCGCTCGGGCTAAGAAGCTTGCTGTTTAACGAGAACGAGAGT
>NZ_MCYD01000024.1:0-2630 GCF_002876325.1 Vibrio sp. 10N.261.52.A1 | reverse complement strand
ATTGGATTGTGATTGAAACGTCGGGTAGTAGCCATCCTTTACCTTTGGTCGAGTATTTCAAAAACAGCGTACAATTTGCACTCAAAGACGTGATTACTTTAGTCGATGCGACTTGGCTGCGAGATGATTTTCAACAAGGAGCTACGTTAATCCCTAAGTGGCAGGAGAATGTTCAGCGAGGTATTAGGGGGGTAGAAAACTTGTTGGTTGAGCAGATCATGTTTTCAAACCGTGTCATGTTAACTAAAACAGATAAGGTGGATGACAATACTGTTCGCAACATTGCGCAGGCGATTCATCCTCTCAATGTGTACACCGAGATAATTAAAACGTCTTGGGGAAATTTGGATGTTCGCACGTTGAAAGGTAAGCAAGATTATAACTTCGTACTAGTTGAACAGTTAATCACAGAACTTCGAGAGGCTGTGAATGAACCGCTGAATTTATCCGATAAAGACGAACAAAGTCTTGTTGCAAAAGTGCTCAAAGATGATCGCCCATTTCATCCAGCTCGTTTATGGAATATCTGCCAACAGTATTTAACAAAAGGTGTATTTCGTAGTAAAGGGTTTTTTTGGTTCCCAACTCGAGACGATGTCTCACTGCTTTGGAGCCAAGCGAACGGTAATGTAGGCCTTGAAATCACAGGGTTTTGGCGCGCTTCGGTAATCGAAGATGAATCGCAAAACTATACAGAGGAGCATCGTCAAATCTTACAAGATAAGATAGATAGTGTTGAAAGCCGTTTTGGTGATCGTCGTTGTCGTCTAACGGTGATTGGGCAAGAAGATGAAGTCGATGCCTTTATTGATGCACTGGAAAGCTGCTTTTTGACTGATGAAGAATTGGATCAGTGGCAGCAAGGGGAGACGTTTGAAGATCCTTGGCCAAAGAAAATTGCCAAGCTAAACCAGAAGAGAACACCTTAAGTACACTAGTGATAACATGTCGTTGCGTTGTTACATTTCGGCTTGCTCCAATAAAGGTATCACTGAGTGACCCCATAAAATGTGAAAGCCTCCTAAGTAACGGGAGGCTTTTTGATTTAAGCTATTTACTCTTCCCACTCAGGGAAAGGGTCTTCCAGAGACAACCAATAGTTGAGCCCTTGCTTCACTTCATCTTCTGTCAGCAAACATTTGTTGAGACGGGCAATCAATTTCTCTTGTTCTAATCCCTGACCAATAAACACCAATTCTTGTCGCATATCGCCATAGGGTTCTTGCCAAATGTTGTTGATGGCACCAAGAGAGTCTTGATCCGTCGGCCAATCCTCTTTCGGAATTGATTTCCAAAACATGCCTGCGGCGCCATAACGTGCGATACCGCCTGCCTGGCTCCATTGGCCGACAAAATCCGGTCTCGTCGCCAACCAAAAGTAGCCTTTAGAACGAATCAGTTTGCCGTAGTCTTCTGCGTTGTGGAGGAAATCATAAAACTTCTCTGGGTGGAACGGGCGCCTTGCATGATATGCAAAGCTGGAAATACCATATTCTTCGGTTTCAGGTATATGTTCGCCACGCATTTCTTTCAACCAACCTGGGGCTTGTTGTGCCTTTTCAAAACTAAAGCTCTGCGTGTCGAGTACCGCATCAAGTTCCACTTCACCATTCGAGATAGGAATAATAGTGGCTGAGGTATTGAGTGTTTTTAGAATCGCTAAAAGCCTTTCGATTTCTGTTTTTTCAGCTAGGTCGGTTTTACTTATCAGGATAACGTCTGCGAACTCTACTTGATCAACGAGCAAGTCGGCGACGCTGCGTTCATCGTCCTCACCCAACGACTCTGGCGTCTCTGTTAAGAACTTAGCTTCATCGTAATCTCGTAGGAAGTTGATGGCATCAACCACTGTTACCATGGTGTCTAAACGGGCAACGTCTGACAGCGAAAGCCCATTTTCATCGGCAAAAGTAAAAGTCTCTGCAACCGGGAGTGGCTCAGCGATACCAGTGGACTCAATAACTAGATAATCGAATCTTCCTTCTTGAGCGAGCTTGGTGACTTCTTCAAGTAGATCCTCACGCAGGGTACAACAGATACAGCCGTTACTCATCTCAACCAATTTTTCTTCACTGTGGTTGAGCGAAACTTCATTCTGAACGGTCGCTGCATCGATGTTGATTTCACTCATGTCGTTGACGATGACCGCAACTTTTCTGCCTTGTCTGTTGTTAAGAATATGACTTAAAACGGTTGTTTTTCCTGCGCCGAGAAAGCCAGATAAAACCGTAACAGGGAGTTTTGGGGTGTTCATGCTCATGCTCATCTTATTAGTGTAATGTTATAATATAACACCAAGCATGATCGGTGATCTTAACTCTGGCATCAAGCAGTTTATTACTGTGTGGAGAGCTGGACTTTATTGGCGTCTTTATTCGTTTTTAAATGGTAGAGGCTTAGATGCACGCAATAAAGTACATCGGACTCTTACCTGGTGTTGGGCTTCTATATACGAAGAGAAAAAGCATGTCATGACAAAAGAAGAACTTGTTGCTGCGCCGAAAAGGGCTATATGAATGAAGCTCTGTCGTGCTTCCACTATTTACCCATTTACTGTCTAAGGCTATGAAAAATCATAATACTGCTTGATTTTCTAAATCCCAAAAACGGTGAAACCCCGATGTTGGTAG
>NZ_MCYD01000023.1:0-396 GCF_002876325.1 Vibrio sp. 10N.261.52.A1 | reverse complement strand
CTTTATCGGCAACTTGTACCCATTCGTTTTTAGGCCTCACACGTACCGATTGGTAACCACTCACCTTCCCATTATCGTAAATTGGCGTCACATAAGCATCGACCCAATAGTATCCACCCGATTTGGTTTTGTTTTTTACGATACCCCGCCACGCTTTGCCTTGCTTAAGGTTTAACCACATATCGGCAAACGCCGCTTTAGGCATATCGCCATGCCTAACGATATTGTGGTGTTGCCCTAGTAACTCTTGCTGGCTGTATTCTGCGATACGACAAAAAGCATCATTACTGTAAGTAATCACGCCTTTGAGGTCCGTCGTGGATACGAGTTGTTCGTGTTCGCTGAGTAACGTTTCACGAGATAGAGAAGATGAGCTGACAGTCATTATTATTAACT
>NZ_MCYD01000022.1:0-2570 GCF_002876325.1 Vibrio sp. 10N.261.52.A1 | reverse complement strand
GGATAAAAGATATTCTCGCCAAAATATGAAGGAAGTAAATAATGAAGAATATCACCCCACTAGTAATGTTATTAATTTCAGCGAGCGCTGCGAGTGAAACCTATATTGTTAGCCCGAATACAAAGCACGGGCTCCCAACCCTGACTGAAGAACCTAATCTGTATCAAGCACCTAGTTTTGACTTTTTCGACTTTAGTGAGGGGTATTTGGCACAGAGGGCTGAAGCCAGTGCCTTGTTACCAATAGCGCTTAATAGCATAGATAGAGTGTGTATTAGTACTACCTTTAGCGAGATAGATAGAGAGGCGCGTTATCCGCAATCTGGTGTTTTGGTTTATACATACGCGACAAACGCTCAAGGTAAAAAAACGCACAACACTACTATCGTTGACAGAATACCGTTGGCAGAAGTATCGCAGCATTGTTTGGACGAATCATCATGGGTTTATGATAATTGGTTGGCAGACAAACGTATCGACTTTACCCCTTATAGCTCAGCGTTCGCATTGATTGAAAATGTCGATGTCGTGGTTGAAGGAGACTTATCTTTGTCTCAAGATCCTGTCGAGTTTGTTGAGCAGTATTTTGATTTCATCACTAAGGTCGGTTTTAACCAGTCTGCAAGTTTCTATCATATGGATGCCATTAGAGAACTCAAATCAATCATTATGGAAGGCCTTCAAAATGGAAATCAGAACGTTCTTGATATCGTGAATATTGCCTTTGGTACCGGAGCTGCTAGAGAAGACATCGCGGTTATGGATGATAAAGTCTTTATGAATACTTTCCTAAATATTCGCAAGATTGCTCAAGGTTCTAATATCGCTCGCTTATCTTCGTTCAGTGTAATTAATGAGTTTGATTACCAAGGCCAAAAGTATATTACAGTCGAGAAAAAAGAGCAGTTCGGCGACCGAGTTACTACACAGTATGAAACTATTATACTAAAGAGTGATGGGGATTACTGGAGGCTAAACCTTTCCGGTAACATCAAAGCACTTCTTGCTATGTAACTTTTTTATACGGTATTACACGAGATTTTCTCTAAACATATTAAGAGAGACAGGAAAAGGACCTCTATGTTGGAGGTTCTTTTGTTTGAAATTCTGTTCTTGAATTGATGCCATAGTATACGAGTTATTCTGTAGTTTGAGGGAAGCAAGGTTCGCTTAGTTTTTTCAAACTGCAATTTTATCAGCAAGCACGCTTACTGATATTGTCAAAATCGTGATCTGCAGTCATACCTTATGTAACAAATGAATATCACCTGTAGATACTTTGGATTAGTTCACAGTTTTTTTGTCCCAGCTGCTTACATTAGGCAGAAAATCTGACGTGAACACTTTTCGACACAGGACCCCCCATGAAAAAGAACATTATCGCCCTCGCTCTTGGCGGCATGCTAGCCTTTGGCACAGCGCCATTTTCTTTTGCTGCTAACGATGGCGCAGTTCAAGCTTCTGCCGATTACGCGCAGCTAGTGACGAAGCGACAGGTTGTCGACCAATTACTTCTTGATGCATTGCAAGCGTTTAAGTCTCCGGCGAGAATTTCTCACGCCGGTTTCACAGCAAAAATGCCAAGTAACATGGAAATTGTGACCAACCGACTGCTAGAGGCTTACCAACTAGAACCTTATCGTACTGACTTACTGATCTCGGCAGCGAACGCTCAGATTTACAACAAAAATGCAGAGCGCGCGATTGAGCTGTTTGAACAAGCACTGACGGTTGCACCAGACGATGTTGATCTTCATGCTTACCTTGCGGTTTGGCAGAGATTTGAAGGCAATGAAAGTGAATCCAATAAGCACATGGAGAAACTAGAAAGCCTGAACGAAGGTAAGGCTGAAGATATTAAACGCATTTTTGCGACGGTTGATCGCGTGTTAGAAACACCGCTTAAAGAATCTGCAGACAAAGGTTTGCTGGATGATCACGGCGCTATCGTTACTCTAGGTTATGCGCTGAATCCAGACGGCTCAATGCATCAGATCTTGATTGAGCGTCTTGAGACAACTCTAGCTATGGCTAAAGCGAATCCGGATGCGATGATCGTGTTAACGGGTGGCGTGCCGAAGAACCACAAGACTGAAGGCAAGTTGATGGCGGACTGGCTTATCGATAAAGGGGTAAGCAAAGATCGCATCATTGAAGAAAACTATGCGACTAGCACGGTTGGCAATGCCTTATTCAGTAGTTATGCGTTAGCTCGCCACAACATTAAACACGCGACGATTATTAGCTCGGCAAGCCACGTTCGCCGTGGTCAAACTCTGTTTGAAGTGGCAAGCTGGCAAACCGGCCCTCAGGGCATTACTTTCGATACGGTTTCTTACCCAGACAAGCCACTTTCAGAACTTAAGAAAGCAAGTGATGGGGAGCTACTAGGTATCTACCGTGATGCCCTTAGAACTTACGGGATGTGGAGCTACCGTTCTTACCCGTTAGAGTCTCGCTAGGTTTCACGTTACTTCACAGTAGGCAAAGTATAAGTTGCTAGTACAATCGAGCACAGCTAGATGGTATGCTGTGCTCCTATTTTATTTAGTGTTTCAAAGGTAAAAAGAT
>NZ_MCYD01000021.1:0-2278 GCF_002876325.1 Vibrio sp. 10N.261.52.A1 | reverse complement strand
TTATTTACTTTATATCATTAATTAATGGTGGGTTTACTTGGGATTCGCTTGCCGTTTCTTTTTTGGGTTTGGTGGTTTTTTTCTTTTCTGGTTTGGCTTTGTATTTCGTGAGGGCTATGTCCCCAGGAGATGTGAAGTTGTTGGGTGTTATCGGGTTGTATATTGGGTGGGGTTCATTGCTTGATGTTTCTTATTTTATACTTATTTCTTCAGGAGTAATAGGTACTTTTTATTTGTTGTATAACCTTGCAAATAATAGTGCACTCACTGTTAAAGGGTATTTCCAAGAAAAGTTGATGTTAATTAGTGGTATGTCTCCAGTTATCAAAGATCAACCTGTTTTACATAACCGGTATTCAAATAAAGTGACGATGCCTTTCGCGCCTTCTGTGGTAATAGGTTTAGCGATGTACAGTTATTTTACTTGAAGAGAGGTCAATCGCTTGATTGGTTTTTATGGAGAGGTTGTATATGGACATCAGAGGGATCCCGTCCCCTAGTAACTTGAGGCCTCAAATCTCATCACCAATGGTGCCTACCTCCATTGAAATGCTCGGTGTACCAGAGGTTGTTATTGAAAACCTATTGCTTAAGCACTTATCTGCTTATCCTAAGTCAGATGTATTAGAGCTTTCGAATTACTTGTGTGTGGTTACACATATTGTCGAGAATGGGCTTGCGGTGCTTAGACAAAAATCACTGATCGAAGTTTTTCAACCAACTTCTGCTCTGTCTCTCGAATCTTCTTCACACAGCCATGTACGTTATTCTTTATCTGAAAAGGGTATGGAAGAAGCCGATCTTGCCTTCAATCGGGATGCTTATCTTGGGCCGGCTCCCGTATCGCTCGCTCAGTACAGTGATATTGTGAGACAGCAGGACTTGAGGGCTGAGTTAGTGACAAGACCTGATGTTGAAGCAGCTCTGAGTGATGTTTATGGCGTTGATAAAATGATCTCGGTATTGGGGCCTGCTATTAACTCTGGCCGTGCGCTGCTTTTGTACGGGCATGCCGGTACTGGGAAAACATTTGTTGCTACACGTATTGTCAATGCGCTGCATACCTCGGTCTTCATTCCTTATGCGGTCTATGCGTTTGGCAATATTATTAAAGTGTTCTCTACGCAACATCATAAACCGCTAGATCGTAACGGCACTGAAACGGCTATTTCACTGAAAGATCAGTATGACAAGCGCTGGCTCAATTGTGAGCGACCAAATATTCAGGTTGGCGGGGAGCTAACAATGGATATGCTCGAAGTCAATCACTCGGAGCACAGCCGAGTGTGGTTAGCGCCTCTACAAATGATGGCCAATAACGGCATTTTGATTATTGATGATCTTGGGCGACAACCAATGCCTGTCGACAATCTGCTAAATCGCTGGATTGTACCGATGGAGTATTACTTTGATTACCTGTCGTTACCAAATGGCCAACAAGTGACGATGCCGTTTGTACTTACCCTTGCTTTCTCTACTAACTTAAATCCAGAGAAGATCAGCGACCCTGCCTTTTTACGCCGCTTAGGTTACAAAATTGAATTTAAACCTCTAGTTCAACGTGATTATGAGTCGCTATGGATGAGCGTTGTCGCTGAAAAAGAATTAGAGCTTCAAGATGGATTTTTTGAGCGTTTGTCGCAAATGCATACCCTTTATAAGGTGCCACTGTTTCCTTGTTTGCCGAAAGATCTTGTTGGCATCAGCAAAGATATTCTTTCGTTTGAACAACTCCCGCCCGTAATCACATTCGACATTCTTTCCATGGCATGGGAAGTCTATTTTACCTCTGATGGACACGAGGACGAGAATAATGAATAAGAGTCAGGTTTTCCTACTGTTTTTATTGTCCGTTGTATTTGGCTTGGCGGCGGTATTTTTCGCTAAGCAATGGATGGACGATCAAGTTCAACCGACTATTGAGGTCGAAAAGGTTGAACGTCACCCTGTTGTCGTAGCGTCTCAAGAGATCGAAGCAGGAACCGTAATCGAAGAGCAGTTCTTAACAACCAAGTTAATGGAAGTTGATTGGATCAATGAAAATAACTATTCGGATAAGGAAGAGCTTATCGGAAAGGTGGTTGCTAACACTATTTATGCTGGAGAAGTGCTCCATAAGCTGCGCTTTACGGTTCCAGGTGAGGGTTCCACGCTAGCGGCGCTCATACCAGAAAATAAGCGCGCGGTAACGATTCGAGTAGATGATGTTATTGGTGTAGCGGGCTTCTTACTGCCGGGTAATAAGGTCGATATCTTGAATACTGTAGTGGCATAGTGA
>NZ_MCYD01000020.1:0-2395 GCF_002876325.1 Vibrio sp. 10N.261.52.A1 | reverse complement strand
GTTGTACGTTGGGAAATTTTTGGTTAGGGGATAAATCCATGATAATTAAAGAAGTTAAAAACCTATCGATTGCTATTAGAGTTTGGGCGATTCTTGCTTTATTTGCAATCGCTTTACTCGCAAATACCATTTTAAATATAGACGGCTCACGCCAACATGTGCGTGAGAGTTATCAAAAAGGGGTGAAAACGCTAGTTCAAAGCGCCGTTAGCGTTATTAGGTATTATCAAAGTCAGAGTGAAATAGGAAATTTAAGCGAAGAGGAAGCACGCGCTCGCGCATTGGAAACCATCTCAAATATGCGATTTGATGATGGGAATTATATCTTTATAGGTGATCGAGAAGGAAAGCAAATAGCTACAGGCGTCCCCTCTCTTTTAGGAAAAAATATTATGGACCTTCAGGATAGTAAGGGTAAATACTTTGTCAGAGAGATGTACAGCATTTCGAAAAATGGTGGTGGATTCATTGATTATCATTGGAAAAACCCGAACAAACAAACGCTAGAGCCAAAAACCAGTTATGCAATAATGTTGGAGCCTTGGGGATGGATGGTTGGTTCTGGTGTAAATATGGTGGCCTTACAAGCGACGACTCACCGAGCTGAGATGACATCGATTGGTTATGCAATAGGCATTTTAACGGTTCTCTCACTGATCGTTGGTTACTTCATCAAAACCATCACTCTCCCAATAAATCGTACTTTGGCTGCGATGAAAGCATTATCAAAAGGTGAAGGCGATCTAACGCAACGTATTCCCGAAGAAGGGAGCAAAGAACTAATTTTCTTGGCTCGTTATTTCAATCAGTTTGTAGAGTCTATTCAATCAATGATGCTCGGGATTCAGGGAATTGGGACTCAAGTATCAGCGTCGGCAACGCAACTCACTGATTCGGTACACCAAATAGATAATAGCCTTAACCAGCAAAGAAACGACGTGGATATGCTTGCGACAGCCATGACAGAAATGCTTGCTACCGTTGAGGAAGTTGCTGGGCGAACCGTTGAAGCAAATGAAGCAAGTCGGTTTGCAGCGCAGGAGACACAGAAGAGTTCCTCAATTATTCAAAATAATGTGATAGAAGCTAACGAAATGGCGGAAGTCATTACCTCAGCAGGACAAGCAGTCCAGAAGTTAGCGCTTGATGCAAAAAATGTTGATACGGTTCTAGAAGTTATTCGAGGAGTCGCAGAACAGACAAACCTCTTAGCACTTAACGCTGCTATTGAAGCCGCTAGGGCTGGTGATCATGGTCGGGGCTTTGCTGTGGTAGCTGATGAAGTAAGAACCCTGTCTCAACGTACTCAGGAGTCCACACTTGAGATTCAAAATATTATAGAAAAGTTGCAAGTTGGCGCTGAAAATGTCGTTACAGTAATGCATCAAGGGGTTGATAAAGCGAATAAGGCCTCAGAGCTATCCGCGCAGGCAGGATGCAAGATTGACGAGAGTAACAAGCAAGTTAATAAGATCGAAGGTATGGCGCAACACATTGCAACTGCTGCTGAAGAGCAAACACTCACCGTGAACGAAATAAACCGTAACGTAGCCAGCTTGAGTGATATGGCGACTTTAGTGTCGAGCGAATCTACCGAAATGGCTAATTCGAGCCGAGAACTCAGAGGTATCTCGGAAAATCTCATGTGTACAATTAACCGATTCAAACTAGCATGATGCAAGAATCTGCTTTGAAAAGCGGAAGCTTCCTACGCGTAAAAACGAATAGCAGTAGCTCACGCAGCTACTGCTATAACTGATTTATTCCATTAATGGCAAAGAGAGCCTCAACAGGCAAATCCGTCTAAACACGAACATACACCCCTTTTTTCAAACACCGCATTCCTTTAAATTCTGGGGCACGGGAGTTATCACAGATAAAAACATGCCCCCCAGGTATGAGGATGTCATGGGCATGCTTACAGACAATATCGTGATACTCATTGGTTAATGATGCGATGACAATCGCATCTAACCTACTATTGTACTGATTAAAATTAACGTGGTCGTAGTTATTAAATGTGATTTTATTTTCTATTTTTCGATTGATGGAAAAATGGCTATTCTTCATTTTAACTTTGTTAGACTCTAGATATTCAGCTAATTCACCTCGGGTGTTACTAAATAACCTTTCTTTGAAGTTCCCTTTACAGTTTATTTTTCTAAAACTATTGTTGTCAACCAAAGACATAATCCGACAAAAACCAGATGAGATCATCTCTGTCTTTTGTTCGTAATAAGAATGTAACATTGCCAATGAAAAACTATCGTAGTATTTACCTGTATCTAAACAACAAATAAGCAAATCACTCCCCCGCATCTGCCTTTCGATCACAAGCTCACTGTAGTCTCTATATAATTCAGCGTTATAGAAAAAGTTGTCAGTTACCATATTT
>NZ_MCYD01000019.1:0-2370 GCF_002876325.1 Vibrio sp. 10N.261.52.A1 | reverse complement strand
CTTTAGTAGCTGTAAGCAATATGAAGTAAGAGTGAGATTACAACATGTGGAAATGGCTCCATCCCTATGCCAAAGCAGAAACGTCATACCAGCTTGCTGGTAAACTTCTGCCGTGGTTCTCAATCCTAGCGCTATTGTGTCTATCCGTTGGTACGGTGTGGGGCCTCGCGTTCGCACCTTCTGATTATCAACAGGGTGATAGTTTCCGAATTATCTACATTCACGTTCCTTCTGCCATTTGGTCGATGGGCGTATACATGTCGATGGCTATTGCCGCGTTTATCGGTTTGGTATGGCAGGTAAGGCTTTCTGATATGGCTGCACTGGCGATGGCGCCGATTGGTGCTGTATTTACCTTCATTGCTCTGCTAACAGGCGCAGTTTGGGGTAAGCCAATGTGGGGCGCTTGGTGGGTTTGGGATGCACGCCTAACCTCAGAGCTGATTCTTCTATTCTTATATCTAGGTGTAATTGCACTTCACCATGCGTTTGATGACCAAAAAACAGCAGCAAAAGCGGCGGGTATTTTGGCTATCGTCGGCGTGATTAACCTCCCTATTATTCACTTCTCGGTAGAGTGGTGGAACACACTTCATCAAGGCGCGACGATCACCAAGTTCGCAAAACCTTCGATTTCAAGTGACATGCTATGGCCGCTTCTTCTCAACATCTTCGGTTTCGCTTTCTTCTTTGGCGCTTTGACCATGATTCGTTTCCGCAACGAAATCATCAGCAAAGAAAGTCATCGTCCATGGGTTCGCAAGCTTGCGGCTGATAAAGCGTAGTAGGGTAGGTATTTATGTATTTTGAATCTTTGAGTGATTTCTTTGCCATGGGCGGTTACGCGTCGTACGTATGGAGTGCATTTGGAATCACATTTCTCTCGATGATCATCTTACTGGTGGTAAGCGTTCGTCGTGGTAAGCAATTACTAACTGAAGTACAAGCTAAGGTTGATCGCCAAGCTCGTATCGATGCAGCAAAAAATATGGAGAACACTCTATGAACCCAAGACGCAAAAAGAGGCTGGGCATTGTCTTAGCGATCTTTTTTGGTATCAGTGCAACTGTTGGATTAATGGTTTACGCACTTAACCAGAACATGGATCTGTTCTACACACCAACTGAGCTGGTAAACGGTAAAGATGGTAAAAAACCTGAGGTTGGCCAACGCCTACGTATTGGTGGCATGGTTGTCGTAGGCTCTGTAAGCCGTGACAACGAATCACTACGAGTAAGCTTTGATTTGGCAGATGTAGGTCCTAAAGTAACAATTTTATACGATGGTATCCTTCCTGATCTTTTCCGTGAAGGCCAAGGTATTGTTGCTCAAGGTGTCTTAAAAGATGCAACGACAATCGAAGCGTTTGAGGTGTTGGCAAAGCACGATGAAGAGTACATGCCTTCTGAAGTTGCGGAAGCAATGAAGAAAACACATGAGCCTTTGCAATACACGACTGAACAAAAAGAAGGAAAAGCTCAATGATAGCCGAGATCGGCCATTTTGCGATGATCCTGTCCTTGGGACTTGCATTGCTGCTAAGCGTGCTCCCACTGTATGGAGCCGCTCGAAACAACACATTACTGATGAACAGCGCACGACCTTTGTCGTGGGGTATGTTCGGATTCTTAGCGATTTCGTTCTTTATCTTGTGTTACGCGTTTTACACAAATGATTTTACGATTCAATACGTTGCAAGTAACTCAAACAGCCAACTACCTTGGTACTACCGAATTACGGCCGTTTGGGGTGCACACGAAGGTTCATTGTTGCTTTGGGTACTTATCCAAGCAGGTTGGACGGTAGCAGTAGCGACCTTCAGCCGTGGTATGCCTCAGGAGTCTGTGGCTCGCGTTTTGGCTATCATGGGTTTGATTACTGTCGGCTTCTTGCTGTTCATTATCGTGACGTCTAACCCGTTCTTACGTACATTGCCTTTCTTCCCTGTTGATGGCCGTGACCTGAACCCACTACTGCAAGATCCGGGTTTGATCATTCACCCACCGATGCTTTACATGGGCTATGTAGGTTTCTCTGTTGCATTCTCTTTCGCGATTGCTTCTCTAATGAGTGGTCGTCTTGATACGGCATGGGCTCGTTGGTCTCGTCCTTGGACAATTGCAGCTTGGCTATTCCTAACGGTGGGTATCGCACTAGGTTCATGGTGGGCATACTACGAACTTGGCTGGGGTGGCTGGTGGTTCTGGGATCCAGTAGAAAACGCTTCATTCATGCCTTGGTTGGCTGGTACTGCACTGATGCACTCACTAGCGGTAACCGAAAAGCGTGGCACATTTAAAGCTTGGACAGTATTGCTGGCTATCTCTGCGTTCTCATTAAGCTTGTTGGGCACTTTCTTAGTTCGTTCGG
>NZ_MCYD01000018.1:0-1048 GCF_002876325.1 Vibrio sp. 10N.261.52.A1 | reverse complement strand
ATTTATATAGTTAGTGGTCCTAGAAAATGAATAAAACGATACTCGCAGCATCAGTGGCTGCATTATTACTCTCTGGTTGTACGGTGAGACACGATAGAGAAGCAATGGTAGACAACACTGAACAGGCTTCAGATCTTGATATTTATCAGCATGACAATTACGACCAGTACAGCCAAGCAATGCAAATCATGTATGTTTACACTGAGCGTGAACCGACTAAGTTGGGTAATGTCGATGTTCTGGCGAAGGACTACTACGATAAAGTTGCAATCAAAAACACGGTCAGCACCGCCGCAACCGCAGCCATGTTAATTGGCAACCTGGCCTCAAACCTTAATATAGCAACGTTCTTTTTCGGCACACAAACAACAGACAAACTGCCTTATACCTTCAAATATCAACACAATATTGCTATCGAGCCTATTGGCGATGATGTCACCTACGACTCAATCTATCGTGAAGACTTAGAACGCTTTAAACAAATGATGAAGGAAAAATATCCGAATGCGGAAATTTTTGAATTTGAGCAAGATTTTCTCAATGTTCGAAACACAAGTGTCAGCGCAATGGATATTACCAAACCAGAATGTGCCGAGTTTAGACAATCTGATGAATTTACGCCTGATACCGTGTTTGTTGAAGAAGAGTTAGACCATTGCTTTGTTTCGACGCGTAGTCCGGGCTATTTCAAGAAAATTGTAGAAGGCGAGATTGATTTCATTGAGGGCGTGCCGAAAGCAAAACGTTACCTCGTGTATTCTATTTCTGATGAAATGATGGCGACATATGAAGACCAAAGCCACTTCTATCGCTACGTACCTTATTTTGGTTGGATGGATTCAACCAAACAGAAAACATATGAAACTAACCCTAAAAAATTCCAGGCCGATGTAGAGGCTATGAATACATCGCCTTACCCATATCTTTACCGCTACTCGGATAACAAGGTATTGCTGTTTAAGACAGATGCGACCATATAACCTTTTCAGGTTGCGATACACTAAGAAAAAGGCCTCGCACACGCGAGGCCTTAGTTTTATCTATAGAG
>NZ_MCYD01000017.1:0-1355 GCF_002876325.1 Vibrio sp. 10N.261.52.A1 | reverse complement strand
ATTTATACAAGGCAGAGGCGTCGATGTGTAGCTAGCCTACATGAGAAGCCGATAACGTAGTAGAAATGACCAGCAAACGCTGCCCGAAGGGTTCGGCTAAAAGCGTTTTACTCTTTGTTGAGGGGGATTTACTTAGAGTGACTAGGCTACTTCCCCCTCGCCGCGATTAAAACGCTTTTATCTCGAACAAAATTTAACCACGAAAGGTCAACACGCCCTAGCTTTAACCCCTTATCAAATAAACATAATTGGGGTATTCATTTTTTAGGTAAGAGAGGAAGCCATGCTCAACATTGCTTTTTTTAGCTCAAAATCATATGACGAAAAATCATTCAACCTTGCGAAAGGCGAACTCAACGCTGAGTTTCATTTCCATGATTTTCGCCTCACCACAACCACAGCGAAAATGGCGCACGACAATGAAGTGGTTTGTGCGTTTGTAAACGACGACCTATCGCGAGAAGTGCTAGAGATTCTTGCACAAGGCGGTACAAAACTGATTGCAATGCGCTGTGCAGGCTTTGACAAGGTCGACCTAGACGCAGCCAAAGAGCTTGGCTTGCAAGTGGTGCGCGTTCCTGCTTATTCACCAGAGTCAGTAGCAGAGCACACTGTCGGCATGATGATGTGTTTAAACCGTAAGCTTCACAAGGCATACCAACGCACTCGTGATGCAAACTTCTCTCTAGAAGGCTTGGTTGGCTTTAACTTCTACGGCAAAACTGTGGGTGTGATTGGTTCCGGTAAAATTGGCCTAGCGACCATGCGTATTCTAAAAGGCTTGGGCATGAACATCCTATGTTACGACCCATACCCAAACCCACTGGCCGTTGAGCTAGGCGCTACATATGTAGAGCTAGACGAGCTTTACAAAGAGTCTGATGTGATTACTCTGCACTGCCCAATGAGTAAAGAGAACTACCACCTATTAGACGCGACTGCATTTGAGAAGATGAAAGACGGCGTGATGATCGTCAACACCAGCCGTGGTGAACTATTGGATTCCACAGCGGCTATCGAAGCGCTTAAACAGAGTAAGATTGGCGCGCTTGGCCTTGATGTGTATGACAACGAGAAAGAGCTGTTCTTCCAAGACAAATCGAATGACGTGATTGTTGATGACGTGTTCCGCCGTCTATCTGCTTGTCATAACGTGCTGTTCACCGGTCACCAAGCTTTCTTAACCAAAGATGCTCTGTTCAATATTGCGAACACAACCCTAACCAGCGTTGACGCTTTCTTTGCAGGCAACACCAGCGGCAACGAACTCGTCGAATAACGGACTGAGTTAAAAACAAACTAGATCTACAAATACAAAGCCATGCAGGTTCTTAAGAATTGAAGTGACCCCGTAA
>NZ_MCYD01000016.1:0-1043 GCF_002876325.1 Vibrio sp. 10N.261.52.A1 | reverse complement strand
TCCCCAAAATGATGTTACATCGGTGACTGTTTTAGACGTGTCGATGGAGAAAAATCTACCCGCATTACAATCACTGCTTGCTGATGAGATTAATGTCTTTTACTGCGATCACCATCGTACAGGGGACATCCCCCAGTCTGATTACCTTGAGACTCTGATCAATACAGCGCCGGAATGTTGCACGAGTCTATTGATCAACCAAAAACTCAAGGGAGAATATGTAGCCTGGGCAATAGCAGCCGCTTTTGGTGATAATTTAAAAGCAGTGGCTGCACGGTTAGCGCTAACAAATGGATTTGACCAACCTCAAACTGAATTTTTGGAAGAGCTAGGCACCCTAATCAACTATAACGGCTATGGCGCGTCACTGAGTGATCTGCACTTTTCACCGACTGAGCTTTACCAGGCGCTTTATCAATATTCGAACCCATTTGATCTCTTGGATGATAAAGAATCCGTGTTTTATCAACTTCGCGCCGCTTACAAAACTGACAACCAGCAATTATCAGACCTTACTCCGATCTATGAGAGTGAAGTCGCGCGCGTGTTCGAATTGCCTGCAGAGACTTGGGCAAGACGAATCAGTGGTGTGTTTAGCAATGAAATAGTGAATCAAGACCCAGCTCGAGCACAAGCGGTGTTAACGAGAAATGCTGATGGTCAGTCTTACACTGTGAGCTTACGATCGCCTTTATCAAACAGAGTTGGAGCAGATGAGATTTGTTCGAGCTTTGACACAGGAGGCGGAAGGAAAGCTGCTGCCGGAATAAATTCGCTTAAAGAAGTGGATAAGTTGAGTCTTATTGAACGAATAGAGAGCTATTATTCAGGCTATTCAAAATAATTACGATGTTATATTTTTGTTGATTTATCAGTGTAGAAATTTATATGTGAGGTTTAATTGGTCTTGTACGTCTAATTAAGCCATTTGCAGGTTTTGGTGATATCACTCGCAAAATAAAAAAAGTCTTAAATATCATAATCTTTAGAGCTTTTGTTCAGTTCAATTAACGATGTTTTATCCGTATATAATTTCTTAATTC
>NZ_MCYD01000015.1:0-6818 GCF_002876325.1 Vibrio sp. 10N.261.52.A1 | reverse complement strand
TGTGATATTCGTTCCTAAGTGATATCTAAACCTTCAAGCGCCCACTGATCACGGTTTTCGCAGAGCCAATCAACTTTATGCGTCCATTAGCCAGAAGTTCTGTCGAAATATAGCCTCCACGACGAGAGGCTTGGTATGCATTAAAACAATACTTATTCAGTTTCTGAGCCCAGTATTGCGTGAGAGCACAGTGCGCCGAGCCAGTTACTGGGTCTTCATTCGTGCCAACCCAAGGCGCGAAATAGCGAGAGATAAAATCAAGCTCAATATTGGATGAAAGCGCGGTCACCACAACACCTCTACCCTTCATCTTCTTGAGGGCATCAAAGTTGGGGGTTAGGTCTAAAACAACCTGCTCATTGGTCACCTCGATAAACGTTTTAGAGTCGAACTCCATGTATGACAACACTTGACTGTTCTCAATACCTAGATGTTCCAACAGCCTAGTATCAACCTCTACACTTGATAATTGAGTACCCGGGAAGTCTAACTCGATGGACGAGTCACAAACTGTGGCAGTTAAATCACCAGATAAGGTCTGAAATACGATCCTGTCACTGGCTTTTACTAGTCCTTTTTCTTTCATCACATGAACCGTCGCCAAAGTGCCGTGCCCGCACAGCTGAACTTCTACTTCCGGCGTAAACCACTTAAGAGTCATAGATTCTAACGCAAGGAAAGCCGTTTCTGGAACCGCCATCTCATCCGCAATAGAAAGCATTAATGCTTCATCCAACACGTGTTGAGAAATACAGACACCTGCAGGATTGCCTTTAAAAGCTTGGCTAGTGAATGAATCGACTTGATATATTTCTAAATCCACAATGTCTCCGACGATTGAAATGAATGACAACGTTCGACCACAATAAGCACAAACTCCTTGTGCCACAAGTCATTAGTCAAAATTTCTCAAGGGGTGACCGATAGAATAAGCCAATGATAAATAATGAGTTATCGAACAACAGCATGATTTAGAAGAATGGACCCATTAAGCTTGCTCTGGAGCGTCTCCTCCTTTTTCAGCGCTTTGTTTTATCGCTTCTCACCGTCGCTCCATATCGAAAACCTAGCGATTGGGATAGCGCTAACTAACACCATGCTGATGGTTTTACTTCAAGTAAAACCTAGGCAATTGCGTGCGCAGCATAATGTTTAAGTAGAATTAGAGGCGTAAATTTGAAGCAGGTCTCAAATTTTGCGCTAGGATCTAGTTAAACAAAGAAGAGAAAGGAATCCGTCAGTGAAGGCATTTTATGTTTCAGTTCTCGTGTCCGCATCCTTTTCGCCTGGGTTAGTATTTGGTCAACAACATGAAATTTATCTCTACAATTGGGATGAGTTTTTATCCGAGAGCGTCATTGAAAAATTGAATGACACCTATGGCATTGCATTAAAACAGCAATACTTTTCAGACGAATCGATTCGTGATGAAGTCCTATTGAGCGAACGCCGCGGTGCCTTTGAACTGGTTGTGATCGAGAGTATGAAGCTCAAAGCGTTGGCTGAGCAAAACCTATTTCACAACCTCAGTGGCATGCAGCAATCTCTCGCAAACAACTTTGACTCTCGATGGGTTGATGGATGCGGCGACTATGGCATCCCTTATGCTTGGGGAACATCGGGCATATTGTACCGTAGCGATAAAGTCGACACTCCTAATTCATGGAAAGCCATATTGGATCCTGAAACCGAAAACAGTGGCCGAATTAGTATGTATTACGAGCCAACAGATCTCGTGAGTGCTGCACTTCTACTCAACCAATTCGAACCATTCACAAACAATGAGCAGGAGCTGAGAGTTGCCTACAAAACCTTGCAAACTCAAAAGCCCCACCTTGAGAGTAATGAATACGTCGTCGACTATATCCACCGCCCAGAAAGACTGGCCAATATAGACTTGGCTTACGGGTATTCTGGAGACAGTTACATATTGAATGAGGTCGATCCCGAAGCATCATGGGCCTATATCGTTCCTCAAGAAGGCACAACCCTTTGGTTGGAGTGCATCGCAGCGATTAACAACGGAGAACTATCAGAACAAGCATCAACGATACTCTCCTTTTTGTCACAACCCGAAATTGCAGCTCAAAACGCAATGGACTCCTGGTTCGCCACACCAAACTCAAAAGCTAAGGCTTTGACCTCTCAAGAGTATCAAAACGACCCAGAGCTTTTCCCTAGCCAAGAAGTACTAGAACGCAGCTATCTGTATCAGCCCCTTGAACCGAATAGCCTTCAAATTCGTAATCGTATTGTTGATAGTTTGAGATAAGAAATGCCTGTATTGAAGAAACTGTATTTTGTACTTATCCCAGCACTGCTACTCGTATTCGCAGTCTCGGGATTCATTACCTACAACTTCGCCTCAAACCACACCAAGCACATGTACTTAGACGAAGTGCAGTCCGATGTTAATACCGCGCTGGTTGCGGCTGAATATGAGCAATTGGGGCTATCTTTGCTCGTCAAAGATATCAGTTCATCGTTACAATTCTTGCGTTACATTCAAAATCCTACTGACTATACAACCCTATCTCTTTTAGAAAAAAGAGTATTGCGAGTTCTCAATCAAAGCCATGTTAATCAGTTCGGTCAACGCAACATTTACATCATTGATCCAAAATTTAAACTCACACTATCGACATTACGAGTTGACCCTTTTGAAGACTTAAAGATACCGGACAGTATCTACGAGCGGGTCTTCGACATTTACACCTCATTAATCAACCAAACTGAACTATCCCAAGAGGGCTTTTCATACATATCGGCTAATGGTGGATTAAGATATGCCTATGTTGCCGCCATCGACCCTTACCTAGTTCCTCAAGATAAACGAGCCAACACAAGCTCAAACCGATACATCTTAATTGCAGACGGTCCGCTAAAGCAGCTCTCAAACTTGCTCATTAGCTATAATGACGACGACAACATGCAACTTTTGATTGAACCATCAAATGAACCAGAAAACATTGAAAATACTCAGTTTATTATCAAGTCATTTGAACAGAATAAAGACAGTATTAACGTTCAAATGAACAGTCGTCACTTCCTTGCTCAAGTCAACATTCGAGAACAGAAATTTAACATGGAAAAAGCCATGATCGCTCAGCACACCTTCTTAGGATTCCTAGCGACTTTGTCTTTTATCATGCTCATTGTTCATTTGGTAGTGCGTTACCAATTGGTGCGTCCGCTCAAAGACCTTCTCCACGAAATATCGATTGGAGGGCTCAAACTCAGGTACTTTAAACGTTCATCAGGACAAAGTGAGATTGACGGGCTAAAGAATGCGTATATCGACTCACTAACAGAACTGAAATTTGAAGCTGAATTTGACCAACTAACTAAGTTGGCTAACCGCCGCTCATTCATTCGACATCTTGATGTGCGCCTAAAAAGCTCGATGAGTACACGCTGCTACTTAGTTTGCTGGGACATCATGGACTTTAGGAAGATTAACGACCTATACGGCGCAAAAGTCGGTGATAACGTGCTAATTAGCTTGGCGAAAGCACTTAGAGAAACGTTACAAAATCAACAATCTTCCTTTGGCTTTAGTTGCAGTGATTATTCATTGGCAAGGCTGGGAGGCAATCAATTCATCGCCATACTAGAAATGGCTGAACACCAATCGATAAACGAAGAGATCGAGAACATCAATAACGCCTTAACCGGCACAACCTTCCTTGATTACTATGGCTTTCGTTTAACTATCGCTACGGGCGTGCTCCCGGTTGACACCCCTAAATTTGAAGAGATCTGGCACCGTTGTATCGATGCAATGTTGATAAATGCCAAGGCTCACAGTGACGGAGATAGTCGCATCGTTTATGGCGAAGAGCTCATCCATTCCTTAAAAAGACACGATATTATCGAGAAAAGGCTTTTAGAGTGCTGTGAGAGCGATAACTTTGAGCTACGCTTTATGCCCATATTTAATGCAAAGACATTAGAAATCGATGGTGCTGAATGTCTTATTCGTTGTCCTGCTCTCGCTGATATCAAAGCTGGACCAGACGAATTTGTAACAGTCGCAGAAAAAAGCAACTTGATATCGAAAATCGATATGTGGGTAATAGGAATGGCGATTAAAAGCTACAAAGAGCTTTCCGATATCCATAAATACAAAGGTACCTTATCTATCAATATCTCGGCGATGGAGCTCTATAACCGTAATTTCGCAGACAACATTCGCAAGGTAATAGAACGTTTTAAAGTGCCACCAGGCAATATCATCATTGAGATCACTGAGACCAGTTATGTGAAAAGCACCAAACTGACGGTGCAGACAATTGAGAGCATCCGAAGCCTGGGGCTAAAAGTGTCACTCGATGATTTTGGCACAGGTTACACAGCGTTTAATCAGTTGCTTCATTACCCTGTCGACGAACTTAAAATTGATAAGAGTTTTATCGATCATATCGTCTATGACAAAGCGGACCGTAAAATGGTGGAATCAATGGTTAATTTGGGACATTCCTGTAACACCTTGGTGGTCGGAGAAGGCGTTGAATGTATAGAGCAGTACCAGTACCTGCGCAAAGCCAACTGTGACCTGATACAAGGCTATCTGTTTAGCCAGCCACTCACTTACACTGAGTTTATCGAGTTCATCCGCGACCACAAGCCGAATACCTTCCTAGAGCAATGTTCGATGCTTGACGAGATCAATGAAGATCGTATCGTGGCACTGTGCCAGAAAAGCAACCAATAAAAAGCGAAAGAGAGAAAGCGCTTTTGCATTAACAGCAGTGCTGTCGCCTACCAACGCTAACAAACAATCTAGCTTTATCTCGAGCCTTCTTCCTAAATCTAGGGGGATGCTGTATTCAATAGCTTCTGGGGGCTTGGGAAGACGTTTTTGACCACGAGGGCATATAAAGAATCAAAGCTCTCTGATATGTACTTCGTACCGTCAGGAAAGCAGAAAGTGACTCTACGGGATTAATAAAGGCGAATAAAAGCTAAGCTATGACCCTCACTGTGACGTTACATATTGGTTAATAGTTCCATCATATCTTTGGAGCTGATATTCTTCTTGTGCCTCACAACAGCATCAATCATCAATTCTAAGTTACCAGCTGCAATATAGTCACTCAGAACGTCTTTAAACTGTTCTTGTATCTCATTGCTCGCGTAGAGGTGCTCGGGTATAAAGAATAAAAACTGGCTGCCACTGCTACGAAATGAAACCGTACTCTCTGGAATCTTGGCCGACAAAGATTTAGCAGCTGAGCTCACTACCAAATCACCATATTCAAGGCCATATTTCTGGTTAATTTCACTCAAGTTTCTTATGCGAACAAAATAGAGATCAAAATTACTCTCTTTGGGATAATTATGTTTAATAAATTTCATCAAGGAAACACGATTTTGGAATCCTGTGATGAAGTCTGTAGTGTAAAGCCTTCTTTTAGCTGAAAAATCAGCGTAAAAAATTATGCCAGTCGCGATCAGAACTAATGCGAGAAGCACACTACTAAACATGTGCATTTTTACCAGCCTTTCGACTAATGAGGTATTCTCTTCAATCACAGGACTTTGCAGTCGAAATTTTTCATTAATAAAGTCCACCAGCGTGTCGTAACAAATAGCGATTTTTTTCTGCAGTGATTCCCTCGACAACTCCCCCTCCTGAACGAGTTTTATTGAAGACTCTAACGATTTAAACTTTTCAAATTCTGAAGAGAAATAAGGCTTGAAGTTCGCAGCTTTAATGAAGTTAGAAGACTCATTGCTGTTTAGTAAAATATCAAAACGACTCCAGGTAATATCATAGGCTAACCGCAATTCATCATAATTGAGGTTGCCTGAACGGCTCACCATCATGAAATTCGCATATTCCTTTACCAATTGAAAAACAAACCACGTTGCTTCGTTTTGTCGGCTCGAAAAACTCTTATTGATATCGTTAATACGCGTAACACTGTAGATATTCACACTAAGCACCACCACAGCCAATGCCAAAACGGCGATCTTGATGGTAGACAAGGGAAACAGTTTTTTCATGATAGCCCTCTACAAATGAATATCTCGTATCTGCCAGATCATTTTTGCGTGGAAATCGGTATTGTTGATTTCAGGCTTAGACGACAAGGGATAGATCAGCCAGTACGGCCCCTTCTCTCTCACCGGCATAAACTGACCATTTCGCTTAATCGCAATAATCGGCTGATGGTCATAAAAATCTTCTTTTGGTATCGCCACTTTATAATCGTTTAGAGCCACAATAGTAACCAGAGGTGGCATCGATAACTCCAAACCTTCTAAAACGACCTGCAGAGTAACGCCACCATATACATATTCACCTTCACTCCATGGAAGCGCTGTTGTGATTTCAGTTTGAGGTAACTGCAGTAGTTGCTCTCGACTCAATTCATGCTTTTTACCCGTATGCTCGAAAACGGATAAATTCGAAGATGCAAGCACAGACAGCGAATACGATAAAAGGAAGACAAGAAGAGTAGTTCTCATTTTAAACTCCATTTAAAAAGGTCACTAAATTGAGTCTAGTTCAAATTGTGCGCATCACTCGCCTAACCAAGGCTTAATTTGCCTAAAACATTCACTCATCCCAGCTCAAACCGTATTGCGACTATCAGCAGAGTCTTTTAAATAGCACGAGCTCTTTTACTCCCTCAGTAATCCAATTCCCCGTGTGAATACGTAGTGACTGATAAAATTGACAAGAAAAATGGGGCATTTAGTAGCGATATTCCGTGACACTGCATAACCTTTAATCGAACGTAAGTCATTTTAAGAGCCCAATTAACTGCTGTGAGCCGTTGTAAATATCATCAGCCTATATTGTCTAACTC
>NZ_MCYD01000014.1:0-402 GCF_002876325.1 Vibrio sp. 10N.261.52.A1 | reverse complement strand
CAGACATCAATGAGACGAGATGGTTACGTTCGTTCTCTACCACTAACTTTTCCAAAGTGATGTAAAAACCATACAGGCCCACCAGCATTGAAAAAGATAAAATAATGATCGGCAAAGTTTGCCACTTTTTATCGACGAGTCTCATTTTGCGCACACTTTGAATTTACAGAACAGCAGCTTGATTATTAACAATCGTCCTACAAAATACAATCAGGAAATAGATTATTTTTTTGTCAGTAAATGATGAAAAAAAAGCCAACAACGTAAGTTGCTGGCTTTCACAAGAATCAAACTTTAGGTGTTAGAAGATTACTTCTTCTTTGGGCGCTGCCAATCCGCAATTTTGCGCTCTTTAGTACGGCTGATAACCAGTTCGTTCTCAGAAACGTCACGTGTTACCGT
>NZ_MCYD01000013.1:4109-4293 GCF_002876325.1 Vibrio sp. 10N.261.52.A1 | reverse complement strand
GGTTCTATTATTAGAACTATTCCGTCTAAAGCAACAATCTTTATTTCTGTGCCAGATGGAATATCTTGGCTAGCCTTTGCAGACCAAGAAGAGTCACCGAACTTAATACGACAGCTACCTTTTTTGACGTCTTCACTTAGAACGAGGGTTTGACCTACCAGCTGCTTTTCTCTTTGGTTGAGTT
>NZ_MCYD01000013.1:0-3325 GCF_002876325.1 Vibrio sp. 10N.261.52.A1 | reverse complement strand
CTCTTTGGTTGAGTTCTCTATTTGAATCTGACCGCTTATCACTAGATAGTTGCCTTCTCCACCACAACCAAGTGGTGATTAGGGAGAAGCTAGCAAAGGATAGCCATTGCATCTGCCAACCAATTGGTAGAGCACCCAAAAGAGCACCAACCAACATGGCTGAGATGCCTATCCACAAAAAGTAACCAGCGGTTCCAACCAGTTCAAGTGCAAGCAACGCTAGACCAAACGCCAGCCAATGCCAGTGGTTTACTTGTTCTAGTAATTCGACCATAAGTTAGTCCTTACTAATTGTATCATTCTTGTGTGTGAACATTTCTGCGATACCAGCAACAGAGCCCATTAGGCCAGTCGCTTCAAGTGGTAGCATGATGATCTTACCGTTTTCTGCTTGTCCAATTGACTTCAATGCCTCGGTATAGCCTTGTGCAATAAAGTAGTTCACGGCTTGCATGTCACCCTGTGCAATTGCGGTTGATACCATTTCTGTTGCTTTCGCTTCTGCTTCTGCAGCACGTTCACGTGCTTCTGCTTGAAGTATTGCGGCTTGCTTTTCACCTTCAGCTTTTAGGATCTCTGATTGTTTGTGACCTTCAGCCTTAAGGATCTCAGCTTGTCTTACACCTTCTGCTTCTAAGATATCGGCACGCTTGTTACGTTCCGCTTTCATCTGAGCATTCATCGCAGCCGTCAGGTCTGCTGGTGGCTGTACGTCTTTAATTTCGATACGGGTAACCTTTACGCCCCACGGGTTGGTGGCTTCATCCACGATGTTAAGAAGCTTGGTGTTGATCATGTCACGTTGACTTAGCATCTCATCAAGTTCCATTGAACCCAGTACCGTACGAATGTTAGTCAAAGTTAGGTTACGAATCGCGTGCTCGAGGTCATTGACTTCATACGCTGCTCGCGGTGCATCAATCACTTGTACGAAACAGACCGCATCAATAACCACATTGGCATTGTCTTTAGAGATAACTTCTTGCGCGGGGATATCAAGAACTCGCTCCATCATATTGATTCGTTGACCGATTTTATCAATGAACGGAATGATTAAGTTAAGGCCTGGTTTTAGTGTGTGTGTGTAGCGGCCGAAGCGCTCTACCGTCCAGTTATTACCCTGTGGTACGGTTTTTACACCAGCGAAAATAAAGAGCAGTGCGACGACAGTAAAGACGCCAATAGTAATCAAAGTATCGATAGGCATACAAAGTCCTTTGCAAGTTTAAGTTTCAAATTATTTATTACTCATACTGGCGCATATTTAAAGTGGGAGCAAATTTATAAATGAGAAATGGGCCATAAAGCATTGATTTTATGGCCCATTACGAGTTTTTCATCCAAAAAGCTTATGAGTTGCTTTGTCGATTTTGTATTTGACTACTTACTGTTTAGGAATCAAGGAGCCTAATTAGTAAAGCAGAGAGTAAAGTTGACGGCGGTACTTACTAGCAACAGGATTGCCTTGCCCAAGTGCACTTAGGATATCCATGAACTCTTTTTTCATGTCTCCATCAAGAGCATTGAGGTCTTTGACTAGGAAAGACCACAGTAGGTCCATTGCTTCTTCACTACGGTTTACTTGATGGTATTGCAGTGCCAATTCTGACGCGGTTTTCGCATCGCTTGGGTTTTGCTGCAGCGCCGCTTCTAATGCTTGGATCTCTGGACTATCGGCAGCTTGCTTATGAAGTTCAAGTTTGGCGACTAAGCCTTTGTAGTAGTTGTCTTGGTACTCGAGTGGAATTGTTACCAGCTGAGCCTCAGCAAGGTCAAATTGTTGGGTTTCTAGTAAACACTCTGCAATTGCCAGTTTAACTTCACCTTTGCTCGTTAGTTCTGCTGGAAGCTGCTGCATAGCCGCTAAAGCTTGAGTGTGCTCACCGGCTTGTATCTGCTCAAGTGCTTGGCGTAGTGCCAATTCATCTTGGCTTGGAAGGTGTTTGCCAAGCATTTCCACAATTGCTTCTATGCGTTGCGGACCACCTAGACCATCGACAGGTTGACCGTTAACAAACAGTGCAATAGTCGGCAGTGCTTGAACACCAAATTGGCTAGCAATGGCTTGCTCTTGTTCGCAATTTAATAGCGCGAGCGTGAATGCACCATTGTATTGCTGAGTTAAGGTTTGTAGTTCAGGAATGACTTGAGCACTCTCTTGGCTCATTGGTGCCCAAAAATGGATGAGGACAGGGGTCTGCATCGAACCTTCTAGTACTTGACGAAAGTTCTGTTCATTAAGTTCAACAATATGCGGAGATTGCATTTACGTTCCTTGAGATTTGTTTGGGGATACGTTGCAAATATGGGGCGATAAGCGGGTAACTTCAAGATCTAACTGGGTAATCTCAGATAAAAAGAGGCAAAAATAGAAAAACGCCATGCTTCAATGTTGATAGAGTTGTTAACTCGACATGGAAGACACAGCGTTATCGGTGAGGTGGTCAGTGAGGTATTACGTAAGATACTCAAAACAGAATAAACAACGTAATTGCCAGACTCAGACCTACCAAATTAAGGCGGTTTAAAGTCATGAAGTATCCAAAGGGCTAGTCCATCAATTGGGGATAACTGATGAGATAGGCTAAATAATGACATCTTATTGTTACGGATAAATTACATCGTTACATTAAAGTTTGCGACTGTTCATTCAAAGTTAGTAATTTATGCGGCTTTTCTTAGAATAGGGTCTAGCAAGCGGCTCGGAAGTAATCTTTTTAATACAGCAAACACCTTAGTGGGAGTGGTGACTCGGTATCTTAACTTTGGCTTACTGGCTGTGAGCGCGTGATAAACAGGTTCGATACAGCTTTCAGCAGGCAAAACAAACGCGTTATTCGATGATTCTTTCTCAAGTCGGTCTTTTTGTTTTTGGTAAGCATTTTGATGAACACTGCCCTCGATGCTGATCCACTTATTGAAAGCTTTTAAGGCATTGGTTCTAAATTGGGTTTCGATTGGGCCGGGCTGCAGTAATGAAATGTGTATGCCACTGCCATGCAGCTCTAAACGCAGAGTGTCTGTCCAACCTTCAATTGCGAACTTTGATGCGTTATACGCACCACGATATTTCATCGCAGCAAAGCCGAGTACCGAACTGTTTTGGACAATACGCCCTTCGCCGCGCTCTCGCATATGAGGCAGGATCTGGCAAACGAGGTGGTGCCAACCAAAAAAGTTGGTTTCGAACTGTTCTCTTAGCCCTTGCGTCGGTAGATCTTCTAAGGCACCGGCCTGACCATACGCGCCATTGTTGAACAGTCCATATAACCCACTTGGCGCTAGCTCTATGGCTTGCTTAGCTCCGTTCTCAATACTTTCCTTG
>NZ_MCYD01000012.1:0-737 GCF_002876325.1 Vibrio sp. 10N.261.52.A1 | reverse complement strand
GTGAACGCTTGAACAACCACTTGTATGGTGTGAGCTCAGCAGAAGCTGCAAGAACGAATCTAAACGAGTTTGATGCCGACTGGGATGGTCAGTACTTTATTGGTTTAGGTGGTTACTTACATGTAACGCCGAATATTCGAGTGACTGGTGGTGTTCGTTACACCAACCTAGAGGGTGATATCGAGAATAGTCCAATCTTAGAAAGCGGAATTAATATGGCGGCAAACGTCGGTGTTGCTTACGTTTTCTAGCCAAAAAGAAGTGGATGCAAAAGGGTTATTCATAATGAGTAACCCTTTTACTTATGCTAAGTACAGACCGGTTGACGTCAATACTCCAAGAATCGTAATTACGATGATCTGTTCAACTACTGTAAACCTTTCTGTTTAATATTTTAGAAAGTGAAACCGGCTTGTAGACCTAGAGTACCGTCACTACCTAGATTAACGTTACCTGAGCTAAAGTCGTACCAATCGAAACCAACACGCGCCATAAACTTCGAGTTACCAAACATTGGTTTCGGTGACTTAAATTCAGCACCTATACCGTAAGTTGCACCCCATTCGCTATCTGAGTACTTACTATTCACTGAGCCATCTTTATCAGTAATCGTTAATTTAGAGTTGAGGTTAGAGTAGGCAAGACCAACTTTACCGTAGATAGCAAAAGACTCATCGAAGCTATATTTGTACATTGGCGCTAAAGACATTTTGAAGTGTTTCAAATTGCCTTTGTAC
>NZ_MCYD01000011.1:0-1127 GCF_002876325.1 Vibrio sp. 10N.261.52.A1 | reverse complement strand
TACTACGGTGGTTGTGAGCACGTAGATACAATAGAAGCTATCGCGATTGAACGTGCTAAACAGCTATTCAAGTGTGAATACGCGAACGTACAACCTCACTCAGGTGCTCAAGCGAACGGCGCAGTTAAACTTGCCCTACTTCAACCTGGCGACACTATCCTAGGTATGTCTCTTGACGCTGGTGGTCACCTTACGCACGGTGCACGCCCAGCGCTTTCAGGCAAATGGTTCAACGCAGTTCAATACGGCGTAGACCGCGACACTCTTGAAATCGATTACGAAACGGTACGCGCTCTCGCTATCGAATGCCAACCTAAAATGATTATTGCAGGTGGTAGTGCTATCCCACGCGTTATCGACTTCGCTAAATTCCGTGAAATCGCTGACGAAGTTGGCGCTATTCTAATGGTCGATATGGCACACATCGCGGGTCTTATCGCGACAGGTGCTCACCCTAGCCCACTACCACACGCACACGTTGTAACGACAACAACACACAAAACACTTCGTGGCCCACGCGGCGGCATGATTCTGACTAACCACGAAGACATCAACAAAAAGATCAACTCTGCAGTATTCCCTGGCCTACAAGGCGGCCCACTAATGCACGTAATTGCGGCTAAAGCTGTCGCATTTGGTGAAGCACTTGGCCCAGAATTTAATACTTATATTAATTCAGTGATCGATAACGCAAAAGTTCTTGCTGAAGTGTTGCAAACTCGCGGTTGTGACATTGTGACTGGCGGAACGGACACGCACCTAATGCTGGTTGACCTTCGTCCTAAGGGCTTGAAAGGTAACGTAACTGAAGAAGCATTAGAGCGTGCTGGGATCACATGTAACAAAAATGGCATACCATTCGACTCAGAGAAGCCTATGATTACTTCGGGTATTCGTTTAGGTACGCCAGCTGGAACCAGTCGTGGTTTTGGCACTGAAGAATTCAAACTTATCGGTGAATGGATCGGTGATGTTCTTGATGGCTTAGTTGAAAGCCCTGAAGGCAACGCTGAAGTTGAGCAACGTGTTCGCAAGCAAGTTAAAGAGCTTTGCAAACGCTTCCCTCTTTACCGTTAATCCGTTTTTAAGATTTAAATTAAAACCTCATAAATTTTTGGAGAATAAGC
>NZ_MCYD01000010.1:0-1554 GCF_002876325.1 Vibrio sp. 10N.261.52.A1 | reverse complement strand
CCCTATAGGTTAATCCGTAGGGTGTTTTGTTATCAAATACCCTCTTTAGTCAATAAATCTGATTGAAATGGATTTTTTTTGGTCTTTCTGTTCACTTCGTATTGTCATAAAAATTCCATACAGGTATAACTACCCATAGATACTATCCCCTCTCAATTGACATGGATGAAGATTATGTTTGAAAAAGTGTTAGCTGCGCCTGCCGACCCTATCCTCGGCCTTACTGAAGAGTTTAAAAACGACTCTCGTGCAGAGAAAATCAACCTTGGTGTTGGCATCTACAAAAATGAAGATGGTCAAACGCCAGTACTTAAAACAGTAAAGAAAGCAGAAGCTGCACTTCTTGAAAACGAAAAAACCAAATCTTACCTAACGATTGAAGGTACAGCTGAATACGGCCTAGCAGTACAGAAGCTACTTTTCGGTTCAGATGCAGAAATCGTAAATTCTCAACGCGCTAAAACAGCACAAGCTCCGGGTGGTACTGGTGCTCTGCGTGTTGCAGGTGAATTCATTAAGCGCCAACTTGGCGATGTGAAGATCTGGATCAGCAACCCAACTTGGGCTAACCACAACGGCGTATTCGCTGCTGCGGGTATCGAAACAGCTCAGTACAGCTACTACAACGCTGAAACAAAAGACAAAGACTTCGCTGGTATGGTTGCTGACCTAGAGAAAGCATCTGAAGGTGATATCGTTCTTCTTCACGGCTGCTGTCACAACCCAACAGGTATTGACCCAACAGCTGAAGAGTGGGAAGTACTGGCTAAGCTCGTTGCTGAGAAGAAGCTTCTTCCACTATTCGACTTTGCTTACCAAGGTTTTGCAAAAGGCGTTGAAGAAGATGCTGCTGGCCTTCGCACTTTCGCTAAATACAACAAAGAGATTCTAGTCGCGAGCTCGTTCTCTAAGAACTTCGGTCTGTACAATGAGCGTGTTGGTGCATTCACTTTGGTTGCTGAGTCTGCAGACGTAGCAACAACAGCATTCTCTCAAGTTAAGAGCATCATTCGCTCTATCTACTCTAACCCACCAGCACACGGTAGTGCTGTCGTAACTCACATCCTTGGCGATGCTGGTCTACGTGCTGAATGGGAAGCGGAAGTCGCTGAAATGCGTGACCGTATTCAAGAGATGCGCGAACTGTTCGTTGCAACACTGAAATCTGAAGGTGTTGATGCAGACTTCACGTTCATCGAGCGCCAAAACGGCATGTTCTCTTTCTCTGGTTTGAGCAAAGAGCAAGTAAACCGCCTAAAAGATGAATTCGCAATCTACATTGTTGGCTCTGGCCGCATCAGCGTAGCGGGCATGACTAAGTCAAACATGGGCCCTCTATGTAAAGGTATCGCTGCGGTTCTTTAATCGTAACAATACCAAGTCTGCTCTTGCAGACGCTTAGATATGCAAAAGCCAGCGATTAAGCTGGCTTTTTTGTAGCTGTCGTAACGCGTTAGATTTAATTCTATTAGTACTCGAGGAAGAACTCGACACCTAACTCATTCGTCCTCTCACTTACGCCTGTGCTCCCCTCACCATCTCTATGTTGGTATG
>NZ_MCYD01000009.1:0-745 GCF_002876325.1 Vibrio sp. 10N.261.52.A1 | reverse complement strand
AGCGAAAGTACAAGCGCTAAGAATGCACCTTGCTGAATCTCAAAAGGAATCTTTACTTGGCGACCAGAGCCATTTAGTTGTGCGACCACAGGCACTAACGCCATAAGTAATCCGACACCAAACAAAATTGAAGGAAGCCAAATACTTGCCGCTATTGATACCGCTGCCATATCGATAGCACTGACGCCACCGGCCATAACAGTATCAACGAAACTCATGCCAGTTTGCGCGATAGATGCGATCAATACTGGCGTCGCAAGTTTGATTAGATTTGAGGCTTCTTCTTTGTAACGATGCACAAATAACTCCAGATGAGAAAGAAAATGGGACAGGAATGAATATTCAGAAGGAATCAGAGACACTGATCGTTAAGCTTCCATTGGACGAATCATAAAGAAATGTCACAATAACTGCCATAGTAAAATGCTAAATAGGAAACTTATGTTTACAGGTATCGTTCAAGGCATGGCAACACTGGTTGCTATCAATAAAAAAGAGTTGTTTCAGACTCATACCATTGAGTTAACGGATGAAATGGTACAGGGGTTAGCTATTGGCGCTTCTGTTGCTCACAACGGTTGTTGCCTGACAGTAACTGAGATTTCAGGTAACCAAATCTCTTTTGACTTAATGCAAGCAACATTACGTCTAACCAACTTGGGCCAGTTAAACGTAGGTGACAAAGTGAATGTTGAGCGCGCCGCTAAGTTTGGTGACGAAATTGGTGGTCACAGCATGTCTGGCC
>NZ_MCYD01000008.1:0-3025 GCF_002876325.1 Vibrio sp. 10N.261.52.A1 | reverse complement strand
TTGGGGGTCTTTTTATGTTTGCGATGAGCTAAACCACTCAAAGGCTATTATCGGTAGTGCGGTTAACGATGCTTTTGCTCGACTTGTGGTAGAGCTTCAGTGCAAGCAACGACCCCCAAAGTACAACTTGTCCCCATAACAGCGTCCATTGAGATGCGACCTCTTGCCACGAAGCGCCCATCTGATTCAGGGCTAAGAAACCTTGGATAGCAGGTGTGCTTGGAAACAGTT
Organism: Vibrio sp. 10N.261.52.A1; assembly: GCF_002876325.1. Lineage (NCBI taxonomy): Bacteria > Pseudomonadati > Pseudomonadota > Gammaproteobacteria > Vibrionales > Vibrionaceae > Vibrio > Vibrio sp. 10N.261.52.A1. The sequence goes on along the minus strand of NZ_MCYD01000008.1, from coordinate 2,794 downwards.
TTGATAACAGTACTAACCATTCAGGCATCATTTCAATCGGCCAGATAAAACCTGAAGAGAAGATCAGTGGCATTGAACTGATTAACACCACAACCGTGACTAACTCTCTTCGTGGCACTAACTCACCGATAAAAATGCCAATCAAACAGCTGGCCAATAAGAAGGGCAGTAACAAGGTTAAAATCTGTGAGATTGAGGCGAGTAGGTTAATCCCGTACATCGAAAAGCTGGCGCCGAAGTAGTACATCGATAATAAGTAGTAGATCCCTACTAAGGTGCAACAGCGAGCAAGGATTAGTTTGGTTGGATGAACTCTGCACCAATAGCCGAATGTGGATTGAGCATTTTGCGTTGCACCAACCAACCCTGATGCCATGGCTAGGGTTTGCTGAAGGATCAATACAAAGACAGCGGGAACGACGTAATCGATGTATCCCATTCGACTATTGAAAGTAGGTTTTAAATTTAAGCTAAATGCGCTGTAGCCTTTGGCTGCGGATTCTAAAGGTACACCTTCAACTAACAAGTGACTCACCTTAACTTGTGCGGCTAACGTGCCGCCTGCCTTTGCAAGTCCCTCAACTATGGTGCCATACACTAGGAAGTAAGATGCATCACCCGCATAAGAGAGTGTTGGGCTTTTCCCTAGAAGTAGATCTTTATAGAAGTTTTCAGGAATGACGATGAACCCACCAATTTCTTGATTGAGTACAGCCTGTTTAGCGTCTGCGATAGTGGAGTCACGGCGAACCAAATCAATTTGAGAGGTCGCATCGACCATTCGCTCTAAATGGTAGCTGCTTTGGCTCTTGTCTAGGTTTACAACGGACGCTTTCAATTGTTGGGGTACTTGATTGGCGTAAGGCAAAGGGTACAAGAATGAGTAAAAGACCACACCACCAAACACGGTCAGTAATACTACTGGGTTACGCAGAACCGCCAGGAGTTCTTGCTTCAGCAATTGAGTAAAGCTCATTGATTTACTCCTTTATGCTCTGCTTGTGTTGACTGTGCTGCTTGCGCTAAGTGCTTTTTAATCAATAAGATCACTACAAAAGCAGGAATAACGTACCAAAACATTGAAGTGAGGTTCATCAGCGATTGCGCAGCGCTCACACCGTAACTGGACTGAGCCGTTTGTATTTCGATGTAATGACTAACAGGCAATAGACTTCTCCAAGCTTGGGCTGCCGCATTCATGTCTGTAACAGGGAAGGTGATCCCCATAAACGCAAAACTTGGCGCTGTGAAAGCACCTGCAAAGCTCATCGCTCTTGCTGGATCAAGCGTCAAGAAGAAGAACAAGCAACCCATAATGATACAACTAATAACCGTTAGTAACTGTGCAATGGTTAATGCCATAAAGCTGCCGTTAAATGGCCACTCCAAAATGCGATAGAACCAAAAGCTAAACGCAATACCAAACCCTAAAAACAGAACAACATAAGGGGTGAGTGTTGATGCTAGGGACTTGATCGGAGAATGCGATAACCACGCTTTTAGCCCACGAGCTCGCACATTTGCAGTGAGTACTAAAATCGTTCCTACCACTATCATGATTTGCCATAAAGCAGGAATAACCGCAGATACCAAGAATTGAGCATAGCTGGTGTTTTTGTTAAACAGCGGAGTGATTTGGTTTTGAACGGTGACAGCTTGCCCCAAGGCGGATTTTACCGTGGTATCTCCGTGGGAAAGCTGTTTAATCACTTCAAGTTGGGCGTTGAAAGTGCCTTGAGCTTGCAAAAGAGCCGAGTTCACCAGTTTACCAATCAATATAAATTGGCTGTTGTAGAACACGGAAACCTGCGGGTTTAGCCCAAGATAAAGGTCTCGGTCAAAATGTCTAGGTATAACAACGTAGCCGTAGATATCACGCTCTATCATGGCTTTTGCTGCTTCACTTGCGGAGCTGTATTTCTGAGTGACCTGCAGGGTAGGTGAAGCATCGACTAAGCGAGTAAACTGCTGTGAAATTTGGCTGTGTTCTAGGTCAACCACTGCAACAGGCAAATCACGAGCGATGCCTTGTGAGAAAATCAGCCAAATACTTGCAGCAAGCAGCAAGGGGATCCAAGTTAAGCACGACAGCAGCCACTTGTCTTTACGTACAATAGCCCATTGTCTAAGTAAATTGCTTTTCGCTTTGTGATGCTCTGGTAAGTGAGAATTAGCAGACATACGTCACCTAAAGCTCAACCACAAGGCTCATACCCATGCGCAGTGTTTCGTTTGTATCTACAGGGCGTGCTTCTACTTCAAATGTACGTAAGTCAAAGCCTTGCGCAGCATCGGTTGAGCGCCAAGTTGCGAAATCACCCATAACAGCAATATGCGTTACTTGGAAAGTCAGCGACTTATCTAAAGCGGGTAGGTAAGCTTCAAATTGTGCGCCTTTCTCAAAGTGCTTGAGCATATCTTCACGAACGTTAAGTACCGCCCATGCATCTTTCGTATCGATCACAGTGACAACTGGAAACCCTTGTGGCGCCAACTCTCCGCTACTCAATAGCACTTGAGATACCTCACCGCTGAACCAGCTGTGGATCTGTGTGTCTTTAGCATAAGCTTCGACTTCAGCGACTGCACCGGCGGCCATCAATGCTTTTTGAGCGGCAGCTACTTTGGTCTCATCACGAGCACCTTCTTGTGCTAGCTGATACATCTGGAAAGCTGCGCTTTCTGTGTATTTTGCTGCTTGCCATTGTGTCTTGGCTTCATCACGCTTTTGCTCCGCAACTACGCCATCGTTGTAAAGGTTGTTTACTCGCTGGTAGGTTTTCTCCATTAAATC
>NZ_MCYD01000007.1:0-525 GCF_002876325.1 Vibrio sp. 10N.261.52.A1 | reverse complement strand
TCTCTTTATATTTCTTTAATTGTTCTATAAGAGGTTCTTAATATGCAATTTAGTCTAAAGAGGAAAATGGTTTTCTCTGTAGTTTTGGCGATTGCTTTTACATCCGCAATTCTTCTTTTTATGGGTTATAAGACGTTTCAAAGTAACAGCTGGCAGGCTATAGAGAGTGAAAGTCGTAACACGCTGAACGCCCATGCAAAAGGGATCAGTGATTGGTTTTACGACAAGAAACAAGCCGTACATGGTCTTCAACAACAAGTTCAACTTAACCCTTCATTAGATATCGTCCCGCATTTACGTCAAACCCTTGTATCTGGTGGCTTTGGATTGAGTTATTACGGCAATAAAGACGGGGAGATGTTCCGTCATGATCCTTCTCTCAATAAAGCAGGGTACGACCCAAGAGTTCGTGGCTGGTATAAAGAGACGTTAGCTCAAAACAAAGCCGTCACAACCAAGCCGTATGTAAGCGTTACGATGCAGGCACTTGTGGTTACACTGACCGATCCAGTCACCGAGAACGGA
>NZ_MCYD01000006.1:0-231 GCF_002876325.1 Vibrio sp. 10N.261.52.A1 | reverse complement strand
CTCTTTAGGGTTTCCTTGTGAACTCCTGATATTGCGAATACTGATATCGAAAACCGTGCGCTCTTAGCTCAGCTGGATAGAGTACCTGGCTACGAACCAGGCGGTCGGAGGTTCGAATCCTCCAGAGCGCGCCACTATTTAGGGTTTGCTTCTAATAAGAATGTGAATCCCGATATTGATAAATCGTTCGTCGAGAATTAATATCAAAACCGTGCGTCCTTAGCTCAGCTG
>NZ_MCYD01000005.1:0-1920 GCF_002876325.1 Vibrio sp. 10N.261.52.A1 | reverse complement strand
ATTCAATGCTTTAAGTTTGGGTTTTTTGAATCGAACGCTTTATTTGAATTAGCGAGTGAGTTGGATGCTTGCTGAGTATTCAACCGCCAAAATGTCGGAAAAGTACTCGTTAAGTTGTGTCGTATTGGTGGCACTGAATACGCGTAAAGGATTTCCTGCACAGTTCTCGAATTGAGTAATTCGAGTTGGGCTGACGCCATAGCCGATGAAATTCATTTCAATGCCGTATTGCTTGATAGCCTTAGTGCAGAACCCAGCGTTTACGAGTTGATTGAACGCGTTTCCTTCGTCAGCGCCATCGGTGAATAACACCAGTTTTCTTCTAGTTTCGGCTACCGTGCTTACGTGTCTTCCCCATGCTTGTTGCCAACTTGGGATAAGCTGCCTCACTCCCCATACCAAACCTTGATAAGAGCGAGTACCGCCATTTGCTTTCAGGCTGTTTATCGAGTTTTGGACGCGGGAAAAGACGTTAGTCAACGGCAGCATTGGTGACTCTTGATTGCAGTCGCTTAACCACTTACTTGGCGGTGTAAACTTCACAGGTCGCTCTGAATGCAGCGTCGCGAGGTTATCCACGGTCAGCGCCGCAGAGAAATCACCATTACGATAGCTAAGCCCGTCGATACAGTAGATTCCGGCCGCTTCTTTGGATAACCAGGGCGGGCGATGTGTTGCCACCCCAGAATCGAAAGGAACGATCGAGATACTTACTGAATCCAAATCGTTAGCGTTATTGCTCTGAGATTGAATCGTATTCAATGCGTTGGACAAAATAGATTTTAGTGATGACATGTTTGAGCCCATGGAGCCAGATACATCGAGCACTAGCACCAACTCTGTTGGGATTGCAGAGTGTTTGCTTTCAACCACCCCCTTAAAGCCACCACCTGTGGCAGTCACTTTTTGGTCGTAGCGTTCATAGCTGAAATGCGGTAGTAGCGGTGTAACGGAGTAACCTAGGCTAATTCGGCAGCCTTGGTTTTCTGGCGTTAATCCACTCACACCTTTCAATGTTGGGTGGTAGTAACTTTGGTATGCGCGCATCATTTTCGAAGTCGCCTCATCAGCAAAAGCACAAGCCAGTGCGGCAGAGTCAGCGGCTTGCGCAGCTCGATTAGAAACCATCACTTGCGCGCAGATCATCAGAGTGCCAACAGCGATAAATAGTGCAGGGAGCAGTAGTGCAAGAAAGGAAAGAGTGATGGAACCTTTTTGCTGCCGGGCTAGGCCGCTAAACATTGAGTTAACCATAGTGCTTACCTACCACTACTGATGAGCTTTTTAGGCTTTTTGGAAGATCAAGTCGTTCGTAGTCAAATGGTGTCTTTACGCATATGGTCAGTTGAATCAAAGTGGATGGTCTTCCATTCAATGCAGGATCACCGCTGCCTACAACAAGCATGTCCGTAAGGTCCTCAATAGGTGGGTCACTTTGGCAGTTGCTTCCTGCATAAAGATATTCGTATTCCCACGTCGAAGCAGCAGTATCAAAGACACGACTTTCAAGTAAAATCCCAATATCGCCGCGGGTAATACTACTCGGCAGATAACGTTCAGCGAGCACGAGTAATGGACCTTTCAGAGTCTCGGGTAAACCATTCTTCCCTTGCTCTGGTTTGAGTTGAGTTGAAGAAATCGCATTCACTAGGTTGTAAGTAACATTGTCTAACTGAGTCTGCATACTGAATAAGCGGTAGATAGCAACCAACCCCCACAGAATGAACATCATCGCGAGCACGACAAATGGGAACTCAACGGCGGCTGATCCCGCTTGCTTTTTGGTGTGTGTGTTATTAACCGTCATAACTCACCAATACCTTTTTTTCCAAGGTTGTTATGTTGCCGGTACGTTCTAAAAAACGGGTTGAAAGGCTAGGCAGCAGAGCGAATGAGGATGCGTAAGATACCGTGTACTCC
>NZ_MCYD01000004.1:0-5385 GCF_002876325.1 Vibrio sp. 10N.261.52.A1 | reverse complement strand
AGTAGAGCGAGAGCAAAGTAGAGCGAGAGCAAAGATTCAACGTTTGTCCCTGTTAATTCCCAAACTCAACGACAATCATTTTGATTAAATTCAGCCCAGAGTTTTCTGGGCTTTCTTTCGCTTCAACCACCTACTTTCTGATACTAAATATGACACTAATACGATTCACTAGATGACATTTTTGTGAATTACGAAGGCAAGGTGTTGATTCTTGGTTGCTCAAAAAAAATACTTTCTGATCACGTTGACGCCCCTATATCTGGCAACTAGATTTTTCTATTAGTGTCTAAAACCAGGAGGTCATTGAAATGAAACGTGCTAGCTCTACATATCGATTACAACTGATTAAGGAAGTGGCAACTCGCCGAGATCGTCAACGTTCTAATGACCCGATGGCCAACTACATTCAAACTCTAATCGACAACAAAGATGACTGTGATACTTCAGTTGAACGCAACCAAAGATTCAGTGGAAACCATTTTGATGAGCACATTGGTGGCTGGATTAGCGATCATTGGGGTAGTAAATAAACCACCAGCTTTGCTGCTGTAGAATTAATCTCCGCATTAACCTATCATCTGCAACAACTTCCAATCATTGAGTAAGCAGAAAGTGTCTGAGTTAAAAAGAGAAAAAGAAGTGATGGTTGCCTTCCAAGTGATCCCTCGCGTTAAAGAAGGCAACAACTTCGAAGTGGTCGATAAAGCAATTGAAGTCGTGAAAGAAGCCGGTGTTCCCTTTCAAGTCGGTGCGATGGAAACGACCATGAAAGGCGAACTCAATCAATTACTCGATATCATCAAAAATGCTGAGCAGACTTGTTACGATGCTGGTGCTGTAGAAGTTATCACAAACATTAAGACCCACAGTAAAACCACCGCTGCCGATGATACATTTTGCACGTATCATCGTGGTGTGACAAAAGCGAATCATATGTTTGTGTAAGAAAGTTCTGTTAAAAAAAGACTCTAATTAATCAGTGATGTTATTGAAAAGGCATGTCGGAAAGGTGAGACAGTATCTCCATGCGCTCTTCTTCTGACATGGTATGCCAGTCACGCGCGCTTTCCTCAGGGTCATCTTTCGCCCCAATCGGTTTTCGGTCCAGTGCTTTGACGGGCCCTGTTTTGAGTTTTACGTTCTTTTTATTCATACCGACACCACTCCTCTTGTACAAAGGTACCTATCTTCATATTACACCCCAACCATTATGTAAAGTAATAGTTACTTCGGAGTTAAATAAAATCTTAATACATCCTCTTTAGCCGAAAAGATCTCTTTGGGGACTTGTATTTCCCTCTTCGTCGACCTGCTTACCAACCAAGTTGTTTTGCTTCATTATTTTTCTTCTGTAACGCTGACGACACAGCTTGATGACGTGTAATTGCTCTGCGGGAGTCATCGACATCCAATTAAAACGTTCATCTCTTTTTCTCATACACCCATTGCAATAACCTTTGTCATCGCTAGAGCAAACCCCAACGCAAGGGCTTGGAACTTGGAAAAACTCTAACTGCTCCACCACGCCTCCTTACACATCCAAAATTACGCTTACTATCTCAAAAATAAGCGATTAATTTGTCGCCACGCCTACGAAATCCATACTAAACTATGACCTTATACTGACACATATAGTGTTTTGTAAACTATACTTTTAACCCATCAAGTTACAGATTTTCGGTAACTTCGTTTTTTCCTTTGGAGCCATATAATATGAAGTTTAGTTCAAAAAAATTACTAGCAGTAGCCGCTTTACCTATGATGCTAGCAGCATGCACAACAACAGGTGATAACGCGATGCAAGTAACACCAACCGATCTACAGCACCATAATTGGGAACTTGCGCAAATTGATGGCAAGGACATTGAGAAAAGCGAACACCAAGCGACACCTCGTCTAGAAATCGGTGAAAAGATGACTGCAAACGGCGTAGCTGGTTGTAATAACTTCTTTGGCCAAGGTGAGCTGAAAGACGGTCAATTCCGCATTAAGCAAATGGGCATGACTATGAAAATGTGTCACGGCTCAGCGATGGAAATCGAGCAATCAGTTTCTGCTACTCTAAGTGAGTGGAGCGACGTAACCCTAACAAAAGATACGCTAGTACTTAAAAACGATGTACACACGCTAACGTACACAATTCGTGACTGGGTAAACTAATCTGTCATCGACATCAAATAACAAAAAGGAGCCTTCATGGCTCCTTTTTTATTGTCTGCTTCAAGGCTCACTCTACTCAAAACGACTCTTCACACCAACTTTTCGTGCCAAGCTCCGATAAATCATAAAAAACCTCATTTAGATGCAATTAATTCACAGCTTTAACGGTCTGTTGCTAGGATGGCAAAAGCCCAAAGTCTGTTGAGTTACATAGATAACTGCACATTGAACAAAACTCAACCGAGAACTTCCGGCGTCTTCTCAAGTAATTGATTGAATTTACTGTTGAATTAGAATTTATTTGAGAAACAGATAGAATAACTGTTAGGGAGTTCGAAAACACAATGCTCTTGCCCGTTCACTACCAAATGGAAAAGTTTATGAACAAGATAGTAAGTACGTTAGGAATCATGGCAACCGTTGCCTACAGCGCAACAATTTATGCTGATGAAGCAACATCCACCGATAGCTGGAATCAAATAGAACAACAGGCAGAAGGACAAACTGTCTACTTCCACGCTTGGGGCGGAAGCCAAGAGATCAACCGTTACCTACAATGGGCAGGCAAGAAGTTACAAAGTGACTATGGTGTAACGTTAAAACATGTAAAAGTCACAGATATCGCTGAAACAGCGACTCGCCTACTTGCGGAGAAGGCCGCAGGTAAGAATAGCGAAGGCAGTGTCGATATCGTTTGGATCAACGGCGAGAACTTCCGTTCGATGAAAGACAACAAACTGTTGTTTGGCCCATTCACAGAATCCCTCCCTAACTGGAAGTACGTCGATAAGTCTTTACCCATTGATGTCGACTTTTCTGAACCAACGGAAGGGTTAGAAGCACCTTGGGGCGTTGGGCAATTGGTGTTCATTCACGACCAAGAAACACTGCACAACCCACCACAATCGTTTTCAGAGATGTTGAGCTACGCTCAGGCATTCCCTAACCGTTTAAGCTACCCTCGCCCACCAGAGTTTCATGGCACTAGTTTTATTAAGTCTTTGCTGATTGAGCTAACCAACAATAGCCCAGAACTCGCTAAGCCGGTTTCAGAAGAGAACTTCCAAGCGATCACTGCACCATTATGGGCTTACTTAGATAAATTCCACAAAGTTGCATGGCGCGGTGGTAAACAATTCCCGGCAGGCACATCAGAAAGTATTCAGCTTTTGGATGACGGACAACTCGACCTCGCGATTACGTTCAATCCAAACTCTGTGTATTCAGCCCAATCAAGTGGTCGTTTAGCAGAAACAACCAAAGCCTATGCGTTAGAAAACGGTGCTTTATCAAACATCCACTTCCTTGCGATCCCTTGGAATGCAAATGCTACCGCTGGCGCACAAGTGACCATCAACTTCTTGTTAAGCCCAGAAGCACAATCGCGCAAAGGTGACCTGAATGTTTGGGGGGACCCTTCAGTATTGAGCAGCAAGTACCTAACAGGTAGCGCTAAGAATACTCAGCAATTTAAATCGATTGATGAACCACACCCAAGCTGGCAGAACGCACTCGAGAAAGAGTGGCTAAAGCGATACGGTAACTAAGCTCGATGCTACGTGCTCTATATTTTGTCGTTATAGTGGTATGCATTATCCCAACAATTCCTGGGGTAGCGGGAGTAGTGGCTTCGTCACTGAGTTATATCCCGCCCCTAGGGTTGATGGAGCCCTCTCTCAACGGTTTTAGCCAAGTATTCCAATGGGAAGGCGCTTGGCACTCAATTGGTTTGAGTCTTGGTTCTGCGATTGCGAGCAGCTACATCGCGTGCTTTCTTACCTTTTGTATTCTCCAAGCTTCGTGGGGAAACCAGTTCTGGAGAAAGATCGAACTGACCCTTTCACCTATGCTGGCTATTCCCCATGTGGCTTTCGCCATTGGCTTTGCTTTTCTATTTAGCCCGACAGGTCTCGGAGCGAGAGCTGTACATCATTTGCTGGGTGAATCCGCATCCAGTTCCGAACTAGCGCTGCTCGTAAAAGATCCGTATGCATTTGGCTTGATCATTATGTTAGCACTCAAAGAAGTACCTTTCTTATTGCTGATGAGTATATCGATACTTCAGCAAATTGATGTAGAGCGTATTACTAAGGTGAGTGCTTCATTGGGCTATAGTCGCTCACAGATATGGTGGAAGTGCATTTTTCCACAATGGTTCACCAAGCTTCGCTTCCCAATGTTGGCGGTGCTCGCCTACAGCGTATCAGTTGTCGATATTGCACTAATCATTGGCCCAACTAACCCACCTACTTTTGCCGTTTTGGTATGGCAATGGTTCAACGATCCCGATCTGAACCTACTACCAAGAGCTGCGGCTGGCGCTATTGTTTTGTTCGGATTAGCGTCGTTGATCATCGCCTTAGCACGCTTCACTGAATGGGCTGTGTTGAAGTTCTTTAGAGCTTGGCAATATTCGGGGCGAACAGGCATTAAACTACCAGGAAAAACCGTATTCACAGCTTTGGCGGCACTATCACTCGCAATTATTCCTTTGATGATGATTTGGAGCGTGGCTCAACGTTGGCGCTTCCCTGACTTACTTCCGAGTCGCTACAGCATGCGTTTTTGGGAGTTTGAATGGGATGGCATCATGAGTACCGTTGGTCAAAGCTTATGGATTGGCCTGATCGCGGCTTCAGTTGCGCTGGTCCTTGCACTGATTGCTCATGAATACCGAATAAAGTACAAGTGGCAAGTGCCTGGTTTTGTTATCGCGATTCCGATGTTGATCCCACAGCTATCCGTATTGTTTGGTATGCAGGTCACCACGCTGTATGTAGGAAGCAACGCCTATGAATTCTGGGTGATTTGGGCACACGTATTCTTCGCCTTCCCATTTGTCTATTTATCTTTAGATGGACCATGGAAAAGCTTCAACGATGGGCTCATTAAAGCATCACTCAGCTTGGGTAAATCACCATTCCAAAGCTGGTACTCCATCAAACTGCCTATCTTATTACCAGCAATTGCCTTTGCGTGGGCCGTTGGTATCAGCGTGAGTTTGGCCCAATACTTACCAACATTGATGCTAGGTGCAGGGCGTATTAGCACCATCACGACAGAAGCTGTCGCCCTAACGAGCGGTTTCGACCGCAGAGTGACCGCAATTTATGCCATTTGGCAGGCCTTGTTGCCTCTGTTCTTTTTCTCTTTAGCGATATTAGTCAGCCGACTTCAACTCAGATATCGCCGTCTTACTTTCAAAGGTTTCTTAAGTAATGAGTC
>NZ_MCYD01000003.1:0-472 GCF_002876325.1 Vibrio sp. 10N.261.52.A1 | reverse complement strand
TGCGGTCTTCACCGATTTTATGCAGACTATGTTGGCAGCATGCACACTGTTTTTCATGGTCGTCTAAATCGAGTTCGATAACCTCACGAGGCAAAGTCTTTGGAAGTGGCTTGCGTTTACCACGCTTCTTCGTTGTGGTCGTTGTTACCTCAACCACCTCTCCCTTAGCGGCTTCACATTCCACTTCGTTGAAGAGGTCACCTTGAGATTCATCGTAAGGCTTTAACGCCTCCGAGCGTTTTGCGAACTGGCGGTCGAAAGCAAGTTTGAGTTGCTCAAGCAGAGATTGACGCTCTTGTTTCCATTGGTTTTCTGACGCCATCAGCGCTTTCACCATCGCTTGTAGCTCGGCAATATCTTGGCTTTCTGGGTTGATATCTGGCGTCTTTTTCATGGCATTGATTATACTAAAATCATGCTGTTAACGCTTGGCAGATAAGGCTTTATTATCGATTAAGTCATTGTAAAATCG
>NZ_MCYD01000002.1:0-7688 GCF_002876325.1 Vibrio sp. 10N.261.52.A1 | reverse complement strand
AATCGAACAAGAGTTAGAAAGGTTGATTGTGGAAGGAACACTGGCTCCTGGGCAGCAGTTGCCGCCTGAGCGCGAACTGGCGAAACAGTTCGATGTGTCTCGTCCTTCAATCCGAGAAGCGATACAACGTTTAGAAGCAAAACGCTTGCTTACTCGCCGTCAAGGTGGAGGTACGTTTGTTAGCGAAAATATCTGGAAAAGCTTTTCAGATCCTTTGCTTAATTTGTTGTCATCCCATTCTGAAACCCAACTAGACTTGTTGGAATCGCGTCATGCGATGGAAGGGATTTCGGCTTACTTCGCGGCATTGCGTGGCACTGATGAAGACTTTGCTCGTATTCAAGCCTGCCAAGAAAAAATTCACGGTGCGCAAGATAAGGGTGATATTGAAGCCGAATCTGCAGCGGTGATGGCTTTCCTTATTGCTTTAACAGAGGCAGCACACAATGTGGTGTTATTGCACATTGTTCGTAGCTTGGCTCCGTTACTCGAACAAAACGTCTTAGAAAATTTAAAGCTGTTGCATCGTCGTAAAGACGTTGTGGAGAAAGTGAGTATACATCGAGCTAATATCGTAGATGCGATCGTTTCTGGCCAGCCTGAGAAGGCGCGTGAAATGTCACATTCTCATTTAGCTTACATCGAAGAAACATTGCTGGATTTGACGAAGGAAGAGTCGCGCCGCGAACGCTCCCTGCGTCGAATTCAACAGGGTAAATAGCCGTAATACTTCGGCTTTTTACGTGTTTAGTAGAATCCAACTAACAAAAAGGATAGATCGCCATGTCTGACATGAAGCATGACGTAGACGCACTGGAAACTCAAGATTGGTTAGAAGCTCTTGAGTCAGTAGTACGTGAAGAAGGTGTAGAACGTGCACAGTTCCTACTAGAAACAGTTCTAGAGAAAGCACGTCTAGATGGCGTTGATATGCCAACTGGTATCAACACTAACTACATCAACACGATTCCGGCAGCACAAGAGCCAGCATACCCAGGTGATGTAACTCTTGAACGTCGTATTCGTTCGATTATTCGCTGGAACGCAATCATGATCGTATTGCGTGCTTCTAAGAAAGACCTAGACCTAGGTGGTCACATGGCTTCTTACCAGTCAGCAGCGGCGTTCTACGAAGTTTGTTTCAACCACTTCTTCCGAGCTCCAAACGAGACGGACGGTGGCGATCTAGTTTACTACCAAGGTCACATCTCACCGGGTATCTACGCTCGTGCATTCGTTGAAGGTCGTCTAACTGAAGAGCAGCTAGATAACTTCCGTCAAGAAGTGGATGGTAAAGGTATCCCGTCATACCCACACCCTAAACTGATGCCTGAGTTCTGGCAGTTCCCAACAGTATCTATGGGTCTTGGTCCAATTTCTGCGATCTACCAAGCACGTTTCCTTAAGTACCTAGACGGTCGTGGTCTAAAAGACACATCTGCACAGCGTGTATACGCATTCCTAGGTGATGGTGAGATGGATGAGCCAGAATCACGTGGTTCACTGTCTTTCGCTGCGCGTGAAAAACTAGACAACCTAACATTCCTAATCAACTGTAACCTACAGCGTCTAGACGGCCCTGTAATGGGTAACGGTAGCATCATCCAAGAGCTAGAAGGTCTATTCAAAGGCGCTGGTTGGAACGTTGTTAAAGTTATTTGGGGTAGCAACTGGGATGCACTACTTGCTAAAGATACAACAGGCAAGCTTCTACAGCTGATGAACGAAACTGTAGATGGTGATTACCAAACATTTAAATCTAAAGACGGTGCATACGTACGTGAGCACTTCTTCGGTAAGTACCCAGAAACGGCTGCACTAGTTGCAGACATGACTGACGATGAAATCTTCGCACTTAAGCGCGGTGGTCATGAGTCTTCTAAACTGTACGCAGCTTACAAGAACGCAGCAGAAACTAAAGGTCGTCCAACAGTAATCCTAGCGAAGACTGTTAAAGGTTACGGCATGGGTGAAGCGGCTGAAGGTAAGAACATCGCGCACCAAGTTAAGAAGATGGACATGACTCACGTACTACACCTACGTGATCGTCTAGGTCTTCAAGACATCCTAACTGACGAAGCAGTAAAAGAACTTCCATACCTGAAACTTGAAGAAGGTACAGCGGAGTACGAATACCTACATGCTCGTCGTAAAGCCCTACAAGGTTACACGCCAGCACGTCTGCCAAAATTCACTCAAGAATTCAAAGTACCAGAGCTAGAAGAGTTTGCTCCTCTACTAGGTGCACAGAAGCGTGAAATTTCAACGACTATGGCTTACGTACGTACGCTAAACATCCTACTGAAAGACAAGAACATCGGTAAGAACATCGTTCCTATCATCTGTGATGAAGCTCGTACATTCGGTATGGAAGGTCTATTCCGTCAGGTTGGTATCTACAACCCACACGGTCAAGAATACACACCTGAAGATAAAGGCATCGTTTCTTACTACAAAGAAGCAACATCTGGCCAAGTTCTTCAAGAAGGTATCAACGAGCTAGGTTCTATGGCTTCATGGGTTGCAGCGGCAACTTCATACAGCACGAACGACCTACCAATGATCCCGTTCTACATCTACTACTCTATGTTCGGTTTCCAACGTATTGGTGACATGGCATGGCTAGCAGGTGACCAACAAGCTCGCGGCTTCCTACTAGGTGCTACAGCTGGTCGTACAACACTGAACGGTGAAGGTCTACAGCACGAAGATGGTCACTCGCACATCCAAGCGAACACTATCCCGAACTGTATCTCTTACGATCCAACATTCGCTTACGAGCTAGCAGTAATCATGCAAGACGGTATCCGTCGCATGTACGGCCCTGAGCAAGAGAACGTTTACTACTACCTAACAGTAATGAACGAGAACTACGCAATGCCAGCAATGCCAGAAGGCGCTGAAGAAGGCATCCGTAAGGGTATCTACAAGCTTGAATCTCACGCTGGTGCTAAGGGCAAAGTTCAACTAATGAGCTCTGGTACTATCATGAACGAAGCGCGTAAAGCTGCTGAAATTCTAAGCGAAGAGTACGGCGTAGCATCTGACGTATTCTCTGTAACGTCGTTCAACGAACTAACTCGTGACGGCCAAGCGGTAGAGCGTGACAACATGCTTCACCCAGAAGCTGAAGAGAAAGTACCGTACATCACAACTGTACTTGGTAAAGAACCTGCAATCGCAGTGACTGACTACATGAAGAACTACGCTGAGCAAGTACGTGCTTACATGCCAAGCGAGTCTTACAAAGTACTTGGTACTGATGGTTTCGGCCGTTCTGACAGCCGTGCAAACCTACGTCGTCACTTCGAAGTTAACGCTGGCTACATCGTAGTTGCAGCTCTAACTGAACTGGCTAAACGTGGTGATATCGAGAAGTCTGTAGTTGTTGAAGCAATTGCTAAATTCGATATCGACACTGAAAAAACAAACCCACAATACGCTTAATACAGCGCTTAACTAGAAGGTAAATAAGCAATGGCAATCGAAATTAATGTACCTGACATCGGTGCGGATGAGGTTGAAGTTACTGAGATTCTTGTAAGCGTTGGCGACAAGGTTGAAGAAGAACAGTCTCTGATCACTGTTGAAGGCGACAAAGCTTCTATGGAAGTTCCAGCGTCTCAAGCAGGTATCGTTAAAGAAATCAAAGTAGCTGAAGGCGATTCAGTTTCTACTGGTTCTCTAATCATGATTTTCGAAGCCGAGGGTGCAGCTGACGCTGCACCTGCTCCAGCAGCAGAGGCAGCTCCAGTAGCTGCTCCTGCAGCGGCAGCAGCGGCAGAGCTTAAAGAAGTTCACGTTCCAGATATCGGTGGCGACGAAGTAGAAGTTACTGAAATCATGGTTGCTATCGGTGATTCAGTAGAAGAAGAGCAATCTCTTCTAACTGTTGAAGGTGACAAGGCTTCAATGGAAGTTCCTGCACCATTCGCTGGCACAGTTAAAGAAATCAAGATCGCTTCTGGTGACTCAGTTTCTACTGGTTCTCTAGTAATGGTATTCGAGGTTGCTGGTTCAGCACCTGCAGCAGCTCCTGCTCCAGCGGCGGCAGCACCAGTTGCAGCGGCTCCAGCAGCGTCAGCTGAAAAAGAAGTAAACGTTCCAGACATCGGCGGTGACGAAGTAGAAGTTACTGAAGTAATGGTAGCGGTTGGCGATACAGTAGAAGAAGAGCAATCTCTAATTACTGTTGAAGGCGACAAAGCTTCAATGGAAGTTCCTGCACCATTCGCTGGTACAGTTAAAGAGATCAAGATTACAGCTGGCGACAAAGTGTCAACTGGCTCTCTAATCATGACTTTCGTAGTTGAAGGCGCAGCTCCAGCTCCTGTTGCAGCACCTGCACAAGCAGCAGCTCCAGCGGCGGCATCTGCACCTAAAGCTGAAGCTCCAGCGGCAGCAGCTCCTGCAGCTGCAGACGACTTCCAAGAAAACGGTGAGTACGCACACGCGTCTCCAGTTGTTCGTCGTCTAGCTCGTGAGTTCGGTGTAAACCTAGCGAAAGTTAAAGGTACTGGTCGTAAGAGCCGTGTACTAAAAGAAGACGTTCAGTCTTACGTTAAAGATGCACTTAAGCGTCTAGAGTCTGGTGCTGCGGCATCTGGCAAAGGCGGTGACGGCTCTGCTCTTGGTCTACTACCATGGCCAAAAGTTGACTTCAGCAAGTTCGGCGAAACTGAAGTTCAGAAGCTTTCTAAGATCAAGAAGATCTCTGGTGCAAACCTACACCGTAACTGGGTAATGATCCCTCACGTTACACAGTGGGATAACGCAGACATCACTGAGCTAGAAGCATTCCGTAAAGAGCAGAACGCAATCGAAGCTAAGAAAGACACTGGCATGAAGATCACTCCTCTTGTGTTCATCATGAAAGCTGTTGCTAAAGCGCTAGAAGCGTTCCCAGCGTTTAACTCTTCTCTTTCTGAAGATGGCGAAAGCATCATTCTTAAGAAGTACGTAAACGTAGGTATCGCGGTAGATACTCCAAACGGTCTAGTTGTTCCTGTATTCAAAGACGTGAACAAGAAAGGCATTTACGAGCTATCTGAAGAACTAATGGCTGTGTCTAAGAAAGCACGTGCTGGTAAGCTAACTGCAGCTGACATGCAAGGCGGTTGTTTCACAATCTCTAGCCTTGGTGGCATCGGCGGTACTGCATTTACGCCAATCGTAAATGCTCCAGAAGTAGGTATCCTAGGTGTATCTAAGTCTGAAATTAAGCCAGTTTGGAATGGTAAAGAGTTCCAGCCACGTCTTCAGCTTCCACTATCTCTATCATACGACCACCGTGTGATCGATGGTGCTGAAGGTGCACGCTTCATTACTTTCCTAAACAGCGCACTATCTGACATCCGTCGTCTAGTACTGTAATTGAGAAAGTAATTATTAAGGTGGCTTTCGGGTCACCTTAATTCTTTATATAAAGACTATTTTTAGAGAACAGTTCCCGCTTTTCTCATAAAGCGAAAGGGAAGTGTTGTCTAGCTCACAGGCTAACTTAAAGCTACTTTCACACTGTTAACATCTCTGTAAAATGTTGGCTGTTTGAAAGCCCAATAATTTTAAGAACATCTACTCAGCCTGTTAGGGATAATGACTACAAGAGGTCACAATGAGCAAAGAAATTAAAGCCCAAGTTGTTGTACTTGGTTCAGGTCCTGCTGGTTACTCAGCTGCATTCCGTTGTGCGGATTTAGGTCTAGAAACAGTACTAGTTGAACGTTACAGCACTCTTGGTGGTGTATGTCTAAACGTTGGTTGTATTCCATCGAAAGCACTTCTTCACGTTTCTAAAGTAATCGAAGAAGCGAAAGCGATGGCAGAGCACGGCGTTGTATTCGGCGAGCCACAAACGGACATCAGCAAGATCCGTATCTGGAAAGAAAAAGTAGTAGACCAACTAACTGGCGGTCTTGGCGGTATGGCTAAGATGCGTAACGTAACAGTTGTTAACGGTTTCGGTAAGTTCACTGGTCCTAACAGCATCCTAGTTGAAGGCGAAGGCGAAGCAACAACAGTTAACTTCGATAACGCAATCATCGCTGCGGGTTCTCGCCCAATCAAACTTCCTTTCATTCCACATGAAGACCCACGTATTTGGGATTCTACGGATGCACTTGAGCTGAAAGAAGTTCCTGAAAAACTGCTTATCATGGGCGGTGGTATCATCGGTCTTGAAATGGGTACGGTTTACCACTCTCTAGGTTCTAAAGTAGACGTAGTTGAGATGTTCGACCAAGTTATCCCTGCTGCGGATAAAGATATCGTTAAAGTTTTCACTAAGCGTATCAAGAACAAGTTCAAGCTAATGCTTGAGACTAAAGTAACTGCAGTTGAAGCGAAAGAAGATGGTATCTACGTTTCAATGGAAGGCAAGAAAGCACCAGCTGAAGCAGAGCGCTACGATGCTGTTCTTGTTGCTATCGGTCGTGTTCCAAACGGTGCACTTATCGATGCTGAAAAAGCAGGTATCGAAGTTGACGAGCGTGGCTTCATCAACGTTGATAAGCAAATGCGTACAAACGTTCCTCACATCCACGCGATCGGTGACGTTGTTGGTCAACCAATGCTTGCTCACAAAGGTGTGCATGAAGGTCACGTAGCTGCTGAAGTTATCTCTGGTAAGAAGCACTACTTCGACCCTAAAGTAATCCCATCAATTGCGTACACTGAGCCAGAAGTTGCTTGGGTAGGTAAGACTGAGAAAGAAGCGAAAGCGGAAGGCCTAAACTACGAAGTGGCGACTTTCCCTTGGGCTGCTTCTGGTCGTGCAATCGCTTCTGACTGTGCAGATGGTATGACTAAGATGATCTTCGATAAAGATACTCATCGCGTAATCGGTGGTGCTGTTGTTGGTACTAACGGTGGTGAGCTTCTTGGTGAAATCGGCCTAGCAATCGAAATGGGTTGTGACGCAGAAGATATCGCTCTTACTATCCACGCTCACCCAACTCTACACGAGTCTGTTGGTCTTGCTGCGGAAGTATTCGAAGGTTCAATCACTGACCTTCCAAATAAGAAAGCAGTGAAAAAGAAGAAGTAAATACTCTTCATACTTGAAGCCGCAGCGTTGTTAACTGCGTAAGTTCACCCTAATTACATAGAACTCCTATGCTCATAGGGCTGAACTTACTTGTTGCCTAGCTGCAACTCCAATTATTTTGAGTATATATAGATTGTAAAAGCCGCTGATTCGTCAGCGGTTTTTTTTATACGTCATTATAAGTGAGTTGTTTTGCTGCAAAAGATCCCCAACTCGCTCGTCCCTCGCTCTTGAGGGTGACGGAGTGAGGTGTTGGAGTTTGTCCTTTAGTTATTCTTGAGTGTGAACGAGCTGCAGCTCACTATTCACCTTCTCGTTCCCGAGACTGGCGAAGGAGAGAAGAGGTAATCTCTGGCTTGAATCGCTGGTTTATTTCTTCGATGGTGAAGTGCAGGCTCTCTTTAGAGCCATTATTCCTTAGACTGACGAAGGAGGGAGTTGGTAATCTCAGACTTGAATGGCTGGCTTATTTCTTCGATGGTGAAGTGCAGGATCTCTTTAGAGCCATCATTCCTAGACTGACGAAGGAGGGAGTTGGTAATCTCAGACTTGAATGGCTGATTCATTTCTTCGACGGTGAAGTACAGGAGTTCTTTATATCCGTCATTCCCTAGACTAACGAAGGAAGGAGTAGGGAATCTCT
>NZ_MCYD01000001.1:0-5249 GCF_002876325.1 Vibrio sp. 10N.261.52.A1 | reverse complement strand
GTACTAGTTAGTCAACACACCTCAACTCATAACAAAATCATAAAACCCTCAAACTTCTGCAGTTTGAGGGCTTTATGCTTTATGGCTTTACAGCGGTAATCTAATTCTTATTCAGATTATAAATTCAATCACCTAAAGCGAATTCAAGATGCTAGATATTCAGGCTTTATTCTCGACATCAGCAACATATCAATGTACTTGCCGTTTTTGAAGGTACTCAATCGCTTAGTCCCCTCTAACTGAAAACCTACGCGTTCGTACAAAGCAATCGCAGCGTGGTTATCGGCATGAACCTCTAACTCTAGGCGGACGAGATTTAGCCAATTATCCGCCTGATTAATGGCTTCTTGCATCAAGGTTTTACCAACCCCTTTTCCGTGAACATCCGGATGAATGGCAATAGCAAGCCCTGCGCAGTGTCGGTCCCTTACCTTAGTTGTCATAAATAAAGTGATGTGGCCTACGACTTTCTCGGCCGATTCAGCGACTAGAGTAAAATGGTCTGAATGACCAAATAACCGATCCACTTGATCTGAACTTAGGTATGGTTTTTGTGACGTGTTTGCTGAAATCGAAGGACGGCGATAAATATCGAATAAATCTTGGCTATCCGTTGCTTCTAAATGTCTAATTTTTATTTCCAAAGCGCTTCCTTACTATCTAATCTTTTTAACTGAATGACTTTCATACTACGGATAGCAACGAGCACCTACAACCTTAAAAGATGTAAGTGCCCGAAATAACTAACTTAACTTATAATTTTACGGTCAGAGCGATCGCTCACCATTAAAATTTGTAGTCGATACCGACGCTCGCCAATACCTGCTCAGAATTATAGAAATCGATATTCGAGTCGATCGTTCTATAGCCAAGTAATGAAATAAACGACCAATCTTCATACCCCATCAACCCACCAAACTCATACGCTAAGAAGGCACCGTACTCGTTCTCTTCACGAGTTTTTCCATAAATTGGATTGGCTTCATCGTACTGACGATCGTTCGCATCTAACGTTACAACAAAGCCGTGACGACCGAGTCTCTTTGCGTAATTCAATTCAATCCCGTAACTGTCAAAACTTAGCGCATCTCCTTCCGCATCCGCAAGAAAATACACCATAGAAGGCACTAACAAACCGGCTTGATTTGGCAGTATGAATCGATATCCGGCTTTGGCATACACATAGGTTCTTTCCCTATCTAACAGCGCTGCCTTTTCTGGCGATATGGACGGGGTGCCTAGAGTGCCCGATAACTCATCATCAACATCAGACTCACCAATAGCAAAATCTGTTTGGAAAGCAGTGCCGCCGATGTTAGTCAGTTGTAGGCGGCCCACGTTACCCTTTACATCAGTTTCGTTTCGATTCACACCAACAGCGTAAGGATCAGACCAAGCCTTGCCGGAGATAAGTGTCGGTAACACGGAAACATCTAATATGGTTCCGCCAGAGAGTTGGTGTCGATAACCGATTTCAAAAGCAATGGTACCGGTCGCAATATCTTCTCGGGTGGTACCGGCATAAACTTGGTGAGTAAGGGATTCACCAAAGGTATATTTAACAGTTCCAAGAAAACCAAGTAAGCCTTGATTCTCACTATCGCCTTCCATGGTATTGGTTGCTTGGTTTGAGTCTTGTTCAGTACTCAAATTACTGCTGTCAGAATAGAACCCAGCCAAGACACTAAAGTTACCACTAAAGCCCTCACTAGGAGCTAGTCCACTGTACGCTGGCATAGAAACAGCCGCGGAAAGTACTACAGGTAAAACAGACCTCATATTCACATCCACTAGTTGAATAATCACCCATTAAATATATGTACAAATTTAGAATTACAACAAGTATTTAACCTTTCTACATCCCCACTTTGTTGAGTTTTCGGGATAGGACAATGTCTCAAGCGTGACGTAGATATGATCTATCGTGCTTGGCCTTTCGTAACAAGCCTCGGAAATAAAGGAAAAACTGAAAGGAACCCAATATGTTTAAGAACTTATATAAAAGCCTGTCGCTGTTCGCCGCATCACTTCTTTTATCAACGGCTGTCCATGCTGACCATCATGGTATGAAAAAAGACATCGTGGACGTGGCAGTAGAAAACGGCTCTTTCACAACGTTAGTGGCGGCAGTAAAAGCGGCAGGATTAGTGGACACACTGAAAGGAGAAGGCCCTTTTACTGTTTTTGCACCAACAGATGAAGCGTTTGCCGCTCTACCGGATGGTACAGTAGACATGTTATTAAAGCCGGAAAATAAAGATAAACTGGTCGCAGTACTCACCTACCATGTAGTGCCAGGAAAAGTAATGGCTGAAGATGTGGTCAAACTAGACAGCGCAATCACCGTACAGGGTGAGCCAGTCACAATTAGTACTGACCATGGTGTTGTAATGGTCAACAAAGCTCATGTCGTAACGGCAGACGTTAAAGCGAGCAACGGCGTGATACATGTCATTGACGCAGTGCTGTTACCTAAGTAATAGACAACCAATGGTCGTTGAAAGAGATTTAGGAGGTGTGACAATGTCACGCCTCTTTTCTATTCGAACAGTAGATTTTGGCTTATTACTTTAGATAGTAATTTGATATTGGGTTATACAAACAGTCGGCCAAATATCAGGAACGCGGCCATCGACACCACTTTGGTAAACACCACCACCCAAATACAGTCACCAATACTCGAATGAGTTGCCTTCCCAAGTAGAAATACGAACAGTATAAGCCCTAGAACCCACCCCACTGTCGGAATCATAGAGACTAGAGATACGATAATCGCTATCGTTAGAAGAGACTTAAAATCCGCCACCACAAACGACATTTTAGATGCAATGTACATACAACATGCCGTGACTAGCGCATCCATAACAAATGCTAAAGCTTCGATTCCCACGTACTACCCTCACTTTTTTCAATCGAACCGAATAGTACATTGAAATTAAAGAGGAAATCTTAGGACATTTGTAAAAACATCATCAACATCTGTCCCACAATTGAGACTTAGAGAAGATTTTTGGCAATCATTTCGAGATTTATTCTTTGGCATTCTCATATTTATGACCGAATAAACAAAGGAATGAATTGATGACAAAAGAAAAGAAAGAAATAACCACGACGAAAAGCGGAAACACCCCAGAGACCCCAGCTCGCAGGGCTAACACTCCGATCGCAAAAGAAAACATCGACACTAATGTATATATTTTTAATCTACTCACATGACTCATGAACAACACTCCTTGTATTCATTCAATCTTTAAGATTAGACAAATTGGCTAGCACACAATTTGAACTCATCGACAATATCAATAGATCAGCAAAATTTACCCTTAAAAAGGTTTAATAATCCTTTTAGGCCTGTACCTCTTCACAATCTTCGCTCTTAACGTAAGCCTAATTGTCGACAACCTTTTCCATCACGAAATTCGTCAACGTTACTCCCCGCATATCGACTTGCTGATCATTCACTACTTTAAAACCCATACGCTCATAAAATGGCCTCGCCGTGATACTTACCTCTGAGAAGTATCTTGATACCCCACGAATTTGCCCAATCGTGAATACATGCTCCATCAACGCTCGGCCAACACCTCGCCCCTGATATTCATGATGGCAAAAAAAATGGTCGACCAAGCCACTTGGCTGTAAGTCGGTATAGCCAACAATATGACCATCTAACTCAGCGACAAAAGGTTTTAACCCGTCCATACGCTTTTGCCACAACGCAAAGTCAAAACCACTTGGTGCCCAAGCCTCGACTTGCTCTTGAGAATAATCTCGTATGTTCACGTTGCGAACCGTGTAGAAAAAGATCTCCCATAACGCTTTGGCATCACTTTCTTGATAATTTCGAATTCTAACCACACTCTCTTCCTTTGGTTGCTTTCAGATTCTAACTATTGGAATTGTTACTCTACAAACAGGTATCAGTTGATACATAGTTGCAATGGGACTCTCACTGACCACATTAAAGAATACGTGTCACTGATGGGTACTTTTCTGAAGCAAACTCATGATAAATATCCGCTAAATAACGCGCTAACTCTTCCTCTGCTAAATCAGAAGGTATGATCACGTCATAAACTCGAGCACGTATCGATGTTTCCGATTCTCGATAAAGTAGCCACTCTTCGTTTTGCCTCTGTACCGACATTTTCTGATGAAAAACACGAAATTTTAGCCACATACGCAATTTTACCTCTATCTATAAATTAACGGTAAAACACCGCTAGCCATATCGTGACAGAGTCTTTGTCGGTCCCCAGAACCTTGTGTTTTTCACCTGCGGAAATATTGAGGTAGTCCCCCTTAGACAAAGTAACAATGCGACCATCAGCAAATTCGATAACGCCTTGCCCCTCGAGCACCAGAACCCATTCATGTTCCTCTTGATCGTACCAACCCTCCTCAGGTGAACTGTGTCCATGTGAAAGTATCCTCTCTATCCGAATGTTGTCATTCGCTATCAAGTCATTAAATATTTCATTAGGTATCGACGAAGGGATATCCGTTTAGATATTTGACATAGCATTTCCTTGTTTTTTTAGCCGCTCAAAGGTTGTGAGGTGTTAATGACACAACACACTAAGCAGCTACGTTCTTCCTGAAATAAAAACGGTAATAGCCAAGCAAGTTACTGCCAATAAATAAGGCTTCCATAACAACCGCTGTTGGAGAGCCAACTAAGTAATTATGAACAAGCCAAAAACTGGTGCCGATGATCATTAGCTCTCGAAGTCGACGGTCATCCTTGTTAAAAGCAGCAAATGTTTGGAACATTGATGCAAAGCAACTCAATACGCTAGTTAACCCTGAGAAGGTAAAGACAGTAGCAACCACAGACAGAGAGCAAAACAGATATTTGAATTTAGGTGATGTGGAAAACACACTCGTTAAATAACGCATAGTGGCAATAATCATCAAGCATGCCGCAGTCCACTGCTCCAAAAGAATAAAGTGACTTGAAATCAGTACACCGGCAAAAAACAGGCAAGTCACAATCTTCTTACGCTCTTTAAACTGAAACGACAGGAGATCAAAGCAAATCGCAATGGCGACTAAAACTTGAGATAGATAAAAAGCAGACACAGTGATTCCTTCAACAATAACTTAGGTTTAACGACCTCGCTACGATTCATCAGGCAGCTCAATAGCCAGTAGCGCTCGTATGAACCCTCCATTTGTAACCTAAAAAAATGGGCTACACGATTATTTTTTGAATTACTGACTCGTTTTAGCGGCCTATGTGATATTCG